>JAFLCB010000006.1 GCA_017302795.1 Deltaproteobacteria bacterium
CTGCTTAGCCAGTTCGAGCGCTTCAATCTTGAACTCGGTCGTGTGTCGTTTGCGTTGCATCTATTTCCCCTTCGGACGTGTGGTTATACCACACTATTTGGTGTCCGGAAAATCGGGGGAGGATCAATTTTGAGTCAGGGGGGAGATCGTCCTCTGAGACCGATGTGAAACAGTGTTTTTCGCGAACTATCTTTCGATTCGAGCTTTATCGAATACTTCGATTTCGCTCAAAACCACTGACTCACCAACTGTGTGAGCTTTAACACTAAAAACAGCTACGACTTTCGTATCTGAACTCAATTTGAAAATGGCATAGCAATGACCTTTTCGAATGCCTACTCTCTCTGTTTTCGTGCCGTTTAGTGCTCCATAAGCGTGCGAGTATTGGAACCAGAATTTTGGATCAGTTTGACGATGTATTTTGTGTGGGTAGCCACCCTTTTTCAGACCAGGATACTCGCCATTTTCTTCGTACATGTTTTGAATGTCTTTGCAGGACATTTCACCAAGATCAACGATTCGTCCAATGTCTCCAACGACCATTTCAGTGTTAAAACTGTCGCCAAAGCCCAACCCAGGGGAGGCTAGGAGATCCCAGCTGTTTCTTGTGAGTTCGACATTGTCTCTTGTGAGATGAAAAAAGCTGTAGGTTGAGGTGACATAATTGTCTGTTTCGCCAGATCTGTTACGAATTGTCAGTTCGACATCTCGATCTAGCAGCCCCAAACCAGTGATTTTTACAGGCACAGTCGAGATATCTGTAGATGGGACGTTGCTATCGCTTTTCGTGCAACCTAGTCCGAGTATCATGATTGCTGCTGTACTGAATATTGCGGCTTTAATCATATTCAAATCCCGGGAAAAAGTTCAGAGATCGCAACAAAGTTAGTCACCTGAAAGTGCCTTTAGGTTGGTTTAAAGTAGTCCTTTGGTGCCGGCCCTAATACAGCACCAAGCGTGCCACAAAATATGAGATTTGCGGGCTAGATCTAATTAAAGCGCCTCTTCGCGGGAGGGATTGTATCGATGTCTCGGTGGTCTATTTGCAGGTCTTCCATTGAGAAATTGTTGGGTCTTCAGGAAACTCAGTTTCTCTGGTAAGAAGCGCCTCTATCTTACTCTTTAAAGTGAGCATCGCTTGCGAAGCTTACTCTGGTGTGGTCTCCAGAAAATCTTTGAGGCGTGACGAAATCGTCGTCTCGATCTCATCCGAACTGAATTTTCTCGACAGCAGTTCATGGCGGATATCTTCGATATCCCAGGTTGTCGATTCACCGCCAACAAGTGCTTCTAAGGCGGTCCGAACAAACTGACATTCTTTGTGAGACTCGAGGTCGGTCCACTCGGTGCCAAAATCAAAGTGATGTCCTTTTTCAACGAGGCTCCAGCAAATCTCAACGACGTCGGCAAGATCCTTGCGGCGCCGGTCAGGTGAGTTCTGGTAGGCGTAGAGCTTTAATGCAAGCATGCCGATGAACCGGGGAATTCGAATCGAGTTAAGAACTGTGTATCCCGTTTCCATCGCGAATTTCATTCCATTGAGTGAGAATTCACTTGCGACGTTCATACTTGCACGCGCCTCGTCGTCACCCACGGCATCAGTCGCCGGGTGCGAAAGAATGTCGACGTAAGACATCGCACCTGGAATAGCCTTGGGCGAATGCCATCGATATGGATGATCGTTGTCCGGGAGATATTTTAATTTCTTAAAGGCTTCGACGAATTCAGCATATTCGCTGGAAGAAGCCACAAGCCCGACACTGAGGTCAAGATCGCCAGTTTTGCCGCGCCGAAGAGGAGCGATCCAACCAAGCTCCGCGTAGAGTTCAAGGACGCCCGCACCAAGCACCAAGATGGGAGACTTGGAAGCCTGCGTTGTACTCTTGAGCCCAACGAGGGACTGGTCAACGGCGTTGATCCAAGCTTCGACTTTGTCATTATCGAATTTCACTTCGAGCCTTTTCTATTAATTTGTTCATGCAGTCGATCTGGATCTCTTGCACGCGTTCATCGCCGAACCCCATGTCCCAGACAGAGCGGAGTGTATTGTACTTCGGCGAAATCGCATCTATCTCTTTTGCAGTCACCAGTCGACTCGCGATGGCTTCATCGGTGAGAGATCTCTTCGGCGAAGCCAAGTAGCAGATTGGTTTATCTGGTCTCGTGCCAGGTATGAGCCGATACTTCTTTTTTACTTTGCGAATGGTCTCTTCGACAGCCCAATACGAAGAGTCCTTTGATCTTAAGAATCCGAGATCGCGTGCCGCATTTAGAGGCCCGGCAATCAATCCGTCGGATTCGAGAACTATCGAACTGATGTCATCGGGCTCATCGGTAGAATTAATATAATGCGTGAGGGCCACGTCGAAAAACGGCGTCATCCGCTTCCGAGTCATCGGGTCGCGAAGTGCGTTCGTCCACCATTCGAGCGAAAGGTCCAAAAGTCGTTCTTTTAGTTCGACGACAGACTTCGCTTTGAGCGAGGTCATCATTTGACTCAGTTTAGCTTGAACGAGGGCGTAATGTTTCGTGAATGAGAGGCCGGAACTAAAACTTTGAAGCTCGGAGCTGCTCGCCCTGAAAATTACATCCGCGATGCTGAGACCGTTGGGACTTACGATCAAAGTCGGAGAGATTGATTGTCGAAGCTTCTTCGGTTTTGAAGGCTTTTGGTTCAAACGCTTGATATTGATCTGTAAGCGTGAATCCGTCTTTGCGAGATACAGTTCTCCATCAAGGGTGAGAAAGCTTCGTTCGGCTTCTATAAACTGTTTGGCAGTTTTTGCGCCCATCGTGCGGGTGATGATTCCGTATTCTGGATTCGAAGCCTCTTGAGTCTGACGCGAAACGAAGCGTTGGCCATTTACGATGAGCCCGGTCTTCGTTTGCCGTTTTGACAAATGGGCACCCGTCTGCGTCTCAATTTGATCAAGGACTTTAAGATAGGGCTTTAGGTCCATATTATTAGGATCTCCATGTTATTAGTATAATCCTAATAACGGTATAATTCTAATAATAATTGAGCTAATCTGTAAGCCATCGAAAGAATTCAATATTTTTGGCTCCGGCGGCGAATCGTGAAAAGCGCTGGCCATCAAATTGGTCGGAATAATTACCAGATTAGCTATGAGCCCAGAGCAGGTATCGATTCACGAAGTTTGGATCAAAACTAAGAGGAAAATAGAAGCCACAGTTCAAAAAGGTGCTTAAATGTCGCTCTTTGGTTTACATTGGAGAGTCAAAATAAACCAAAAACCGACCTTAAGCGGGGATTTCGCCCCTAGGGCACGATAGACCCATGCTTAGGTTTTCCCTATAGTTCTCAATAGCGGTTCGGCGTTCTTTCGAACTTTCAAGAGCATCGATCGTTTCCGGGGATACTTGCTCACCACAACGCACTCGCCAACCCCGAGCGATTTCACGACATTTGGATGAATGATGAATTCGTCGATGATCACCGTGAACGGCTTTCGATCACTGGGAATCTGTTTAATGAGCTCGGCGACTGCATCAGGAGATTTCGTGCACCGAACTACGAGATGGAGATCTAACTTCAATGCGCGGTTGTCGCGAAGTTCGGTAGCAGAATCGTTGTTCAAAAGATTGTAGGACGATGAGTTTGATTTAAAGGGGACCTAAAAATGGGGTGTTCGACTGTTTCTAAGGTTTTTAAGTACTTAGACTGGCCGATAGTCAAATTAGACAAAATCTGGCTGATACAGGTTCGATCGCTTTAAGACGCATGTCGCTAGCGATGCAACTCTCGACTTCTGGTGAAACGGCTCTCCAAACCACTTGGTTCTCTTTTGTTTACAGCGTCACTTAAGTCCCCATGACCAAAGCATCCGCTCGTACTCTTAATTCCAAAACTTTAAGGCTTTGGCTCTGTCTCGGCCTTTGAAAGCCGAACATCTCTCATGTTCACGACCTTTTTCTTCGTCTCTTCATCCGTAGGCAAAGTGAAACTTAAACTCTCCGTAGCGCCTGACACATCAAGGCCAGCAAGGCGAATGTAACGGTTCATCACTTTCTCTTCCGTCCAGCCGCAGATCTTTTTAACGATCGGTGCCGAGACACCTGCGTTTAAAAGGTGTGTCGCAAAACACGCTCTTAGAGCATGGAAGTTTACTTCCGTAATCCCGATCTGCTGGCAAAACCCTCGAAGAAACTTTGCTGACTCGCCATGATCCCACCGAGATAGTCTTGGAAGCACATGCTCCTGATCCATCGGCACTTTTGCGCGAAGGTCTTTAAGCATCGCTTCAAGATCCACGTTCATGGGAACCTTTCGCCAGTAGCCGGCCTTTGTCGATTTCGTTTTCTTCATCCTGTTGTTATAGGACTTAGAAACCGTGATCAGCCGATTATCCCAATCAATATCGGTCCAAGTTAGCGCATAGAGTTCACCGGACCTCATTCCGGTATTAAGCGCCATGAACCAAACCGGGTACCACGGATGCTCCGCTCGTCTTGCTTCCTCAAGAAGTTTTTGGATTTCAGAGAGACTTAAAATCAGTGGAGGCTTTTCCTCTTTTGATTTTTGAATCATCACGTTCTGAGCAGGGGAGTGGGTGACACCGTTTAAGTGACCCTCTTCCATTCCAAACCGAAAAACTCCGTTCACTCCAGATTTCACCGCGCGGATTCTGCCGCGCGAATAGCCGTCGGCTTCCATACGGTTAAAGATCTGTCTCACGTCACCAGGGGTGATCGTGCGACAATCCCGCTTGAGCCAGTCGGCCGTAAAGTTTCGAAGCATCGAGATCGTTTCTCGAAGAATGTTTGCCTGCATGGGCCTAAGGCACGCTGTGCCTTTTCGCATCTGAAGCTCGTATCGCTCTAAGAGTTCGTCCCAGTTAAGGGTTGTCCCTTCTTTTTTTGCGAGCTCCATTGCGCATTCCTGGACCATCTTCTTTTCGGCCGCCTGCGCGTCGCGAAGATTGGTGTAGCCGCGCCAGAGTCTTTGGACTCTTACGCCCGGTCGGTGCTTGCTCCGAATGCAGAGCGAAACTTCATAGGTCTTTTTGCCTTCTACTATCTTTTCCCTTATCGCCATCGATTTCTCCTGTTCAGCACTTTGGAAGCGCCGCCAGAGTCCTCAATGAGTGAGTCAATATACACGCGATCAAAGTAAAGGCGCCCGAAGAGCTTTTTGTGCTCGATGCGCTTACGTTGAACGAGCTTTTTGACCGCATCTCGGGACGTACCGAGGTAGAGGGCCAATTCACCAGTTCTCAACCATCTTTTGACTGTCAAAGATCGAATTTTCGCTTCCGCCGACTCAAGCTCAATTTCAGCTCTTATCAGCGAAAGCTCCGCTGCCTGTTCGTTATCCATCGTCTCCTCCTTTGGGTTCAATCACTTTTTGGAAATTTGAATCTCGCCGCGAATCAGGCGGCCAATAAATTGATCGAGCGAGATCTTGCCGTTCGTTTTCTGAAAGTCCTCATGTGCCATCCTGAGCCTGTCTTGCTCCGATAGCGTCTGATCCTGAAGCTCGGTGATCTGCGGTTCGCCTAGAAGCCGAAGCCCTGCGGCAATCAGTTCGGCGTCTCGGACTTTTCGTCCGTAGGGCTTTTTATTAGCTCGGTCACGAAGCTGGCCTAAAAGCTTCGAGGTCTCGAGATCGATCTTCTTTAGGCACGTCTGGCGCTTTGGCTGCGTCCGTTTGGGGGTTTTTGGTTCCGATTGGGTTTCAGTCGTCATTTCGTCCTCCTTTGTGAAAAAATAAGTCACAGTTTTCTTTTTGGTTGTTCAAGAATGAGAACTTGAATCGCGGTCGGTCCCTCTAAGATCGAATACTCTGGGGCTGCTCGAACTTTTTCCGCAAAACGATCAGCGGTTCTTGAAAGCGCGCTTCCTAACGCTTTCTTTCCAGATGTATCAATCGACCGCTCTTCGATTTGATTCCCCAAAACATTTGTCGACCGACTGATGCTCGCATCAGCGAATCCCGCCGCAGCACTTGCTAGAAGTTCGGCTCCAAAGTACTTGGCTTCGCCTGAAACATAATCGCCTTTAAGGCCAAGGGTGCCGCTGGAATCAAGAACGTGCGCTTTCAATTCAAAGACTTCACTCGAGCCAGCGAGAACTGCTGAGTTAAACTCAATCGCGATTCGTTTTGAGTTTGACTCTAGAGTCGCGAAACCGATCAAGATGACATCGCGTCCATTTCGATCAGTAATCTTCGCATGAACGGGCGATTTGCCATTTCCAAACGCCTGCACACTTGTCTGAATAACTCCACGTTCAATCGTCCCAGGTAAGATCGTGTCGAGCGTTCGATTTACAGAAGTGCCTGGTACAATGATCGGGTTACCTTGAATCACATCTGACCAACTCGTATGGTCTTTAGGGTGAACATTCTGTTTTCGTGAGATGGAAGCTGTATGCGCGTCCGTTGATTCGCTTTGTGGTCTTTTAAAAAGCGGAGTCCGTGCGCTCGCCTCCGGTACGGATTGAAAAAGCGCAAGAGTACTCACAGTAAGAAAAATTATCTTAGCCAGTTTCATTGGAGTTTACTCTCCATCACGATTTTCGTATTCTCTGTAGGCCGTGGAAGCGGTGCCAGTTCCAACTGCTTTAGAGTGCGCACGCGGGAATTATTTGACGTCGTTGGACTACCAAATGCGCTTTGAATTTTTAGGTAGTCCTGGTGCCGGTTCAGATCTGGAATGATCTCAAAAACAAATACCCGTTTTGTTGTTCTAACGATGAGGTTTGTTTGGGTTCTAGTTCGGGCTACCCAAAATAGTGTCAGTTCACTTGGATCTGTTGTTGAAATCACTGCCTTCAGGTTGCTCGGCGCGCCAACTTTCGTCTCTGCAATTGTCTCTGGGAGCGTTAAGACTGCAACTCGCCCCGGGGAAATTGATATCCTCTGCGCAGAGCTTAAATCCATGTGCAAACTAGTGATGGGTGATTTGATGCTATCGTTGCCGAACGCAGCTTCTCGAAAGAGCAGCAGGATACAGAAACCAACCGTAACTGATATAATTTGGCTCAATGAAGGAGGTGAGAGGTGGCTCATGTTAGAATGAGGGTTCGCGTTCCCGAAGAAGTTGCACGTCGGTTTAATGAACAATTTGGGCGCACGGAAAGATCGAACGCAATAGTTGAAGGAATTGAGCTTCTTTTTGAGAAACGTAAAAACAGCACAGATTCTCAAGATTTGATTTCGGACTACAAGTTGAGAGCGGCCGAAAGCACTGCCGAATCGGAAGATTGGGACGTGACTCTTCGTGACGGGATCGCTGATGAAGACTGAATCAAATCTTTTGAGTCCTGCTTCAGTACAATGCTGTAAAGCCCTATAGAGTTTCATCGCGTACCTCCGTGATTTCAAAGGGCCAAGGGTTCGTTTCGGTTCTCTCAATTGGACGGACCGTCAATGTGACTTTGAGATTTGTTGAAATGGTCTCGATTCGTTTTAGAATCGTAATTTGAAGGGCGGCTTCGATTGTCTCTCTATCGACGAGATCAATCGACAGAATCTTCGCTGTTTGAACAAGCGGTTCGGTTTTTAGTCGCTCATTCACCTGCTTCAAATCTGCGCGCTTTGACTCCCATAGGGCCGAAGCCATGATATCGCCCGCACGACTGATCTTCTCGGCGTGATTAGAAGGCGTGAACACGTAGTAGTTTTCAATGAAGCTACGAACGAAGCTCACGATTTCTTTTCTTCGTAAAGCTTCGTTTGAATCCGAAATGACATAAGAGGCGTCATCGGCAACACCGATGAGAATAGTTCTGTCTTTTTTAAGGACTGCGAAAACTGTTGCGGAAACAGCCCAAAGACCAAGTACTATAATAAGACCTAATCGCAGGACTTCTTCTCGAATGAACCGACTTCTTAGCCAGTATTGTATCACGGGCTTCATTTTGTGATTCCTCCCATTGTGGCGGTTCCGATCCTTGCGGCTGCGCTAATGGCGGCTTGGGGGCGAAGATCCCTGAGAAGAGAAAGACAAAAGAGTGGTGAGAAGATCTGAAGGACAAGGACAACAATCGAAAAGATGAGGCTACTTAGGGAGCTACCTTGAAACTGTAGCCAAAGCTTGGAACCCAATAGTCCGATCACATTCCAGAGAGTTGGCCAAAGGCACATTGCTAAAATCATTGTTGAAACTTGCGAAACGCCGATCCCTCGGCCCGTTAGGTAGGCTGAGATAAAAACCAAAGGCGATGCGACTGCGAGGAGGCCAATCAGTACCGAGTAAACCGCGCGGATCACGTGATAGACGGCTAAACTTCCAAGCTCGTTTAAGAAACTGATCCAAGGGATTGCTTGGGATATCGCCGAGAAGAATTCGTCGATAGCTCCAAGCTCACGCATTTGTGATTCAACTCGAATGAGTCCTGCTAACTCACCGGTGCCACTTACGAGGATTCTGAAAGCGTGCGGGAAGATCGTAAGTGCCAAAAGCAGCGTGAGGGTTTCTTTGAAAAGCATAAAGTAGCTTTCAGCACTTTCCATTGAGACTAAGAGAAGTGCTGAGCGAACTATAAATAGAGCACCAATTAGGCCAGTCGCGGCCTTCGCAACAATGCCGAACGTATTTAAGACAGCCTCCATCATGGAAGGATCAAGAGGTGGAAAGGCCATCATGGCTGTCTCCATCTGCTTGCTCTTGGGATTTCAAGCCTCCGCGTTCGCACACCTTCTTCGTCCAAGACCTTCGCGATCGAGAGCTGAAACTTCGCGCGCGATTCTTTGGAATTCAGAGCCTCTTCAAACTGCATGCGCCTAATCGCCATGAGCTCGTCTAGGATCATGTATTGAAGTCTCGTCTCTTGAATTTTTAGAGCCTTCTCGCCAGCCTTGGGCCTAAAGCCCATCAAAGCCGCAAGGCGCTTCGTGGTGCGGATCATTTCTCGTAACCGACGAACCTTTGCCTGAAACGTTTGAGCGCGCGCGAAGTCGGTCGTGACAAGGCTTGAGAGTTCTTTTCTTGAAACTCTTAAGTCACGCATTTGATTTTCAAGCGCTTCAAGTCTTCTGACTTGAGCTTCGATTTCTTGATCAGTCTCTGGTTCGATTTCAAGTTCCGATAGCAAATCAGAAACGGCGAACCCTGCATCAGCAAGTTCGTCGATCTTATCAAGTCCGCCCATGATGCCCGAGACGGCCTGTGCGCCCGTCGCGATCGTGAAGGGATCAAACGCAAGGGCTTTGCTTCCAACAAGTACGATTAAAATTGGCCAGCTCTTACCGATAGGCATCGGATCGCCTCCTCTGTTGAAAGTCCAGGTACGGCCTGAATCAGGTTGGTAAGTTTCATTCGATCTTGTTGAGATGAAGTCACGCGCCAGTACTCTTCTTGCGAGAGCTCAAGCCGCATGGCCTTTGCCTGCGAATCTTTTTGGTAAACGAACTCCGAAAACCTTCGGCTTTGAAACCTGAGACTCGAGAGTGTTCGCATATCTTGATCTCTTAAGCGAAAGCGCTCTTGGAATTCAGTTAAGTCGCCGTCACTAGAAAAGAGCAGCCGGTGGCCAGCATTTTCGATAAGCGACGTATCGCCCTCAAAGACGAGATGCTTTGAAGTTTGAGCCACCAATATGACCGAGCCGCCAAACTTTCGAACGTTGGCTGAAGAGGTTTTGAAGAAATCAAAACAGCTTTCGATAAAGAACGGTGTTTCGTCGCAGATCAAAACTAGCCGAGATTCTGGCTCAAGCCACATCTCCATATTGAAGACAGAAAGCACTGACGCCATCACGGCTCGCGCGAAGTCTTCTTCCTTGGCCTGAAAGATATCTTGAAAGTTGAAGTAGCGGAGTCTTGCAGGGGTGTAAGAAAGTCGGCTGCTAAACGGTTTCCCATAGAGGCCTCCAAGTCCCCATCTGGCGAGTAGGTGCTTTCGGGAAAAGCCAACCTTCAGCAGATCCTCAATCGAGGGGCGTTCTCTTTTCTCAAGTATTTGTTTTAGAAATTCGTCGATCTCGACTCGGACAGCTTTAGGAAGACGTCGTTCGCCATCTTCAAGAACCAAAGTCTCAACGAACGATCCCAAGATCGATCGGACGGTTTCTGATCTGTCTTCACCAACAAGTGAAAATGGATTGAGACCATTTTGAGATTGGAGATTGAGACGATATTCTTCGCCACCCAAGAGCGCGCATTCTTTTGAGTGCGAGCCGCCAACATCAACTTTGATCACTTTGACGTAAGGATCGCGAAGGAGTGCTTCGGTCAGGCATCCAAGTAGTGCACTTTTGCCTCTCCCAGAGCTCCCAATGATCAGGGCAGTTGCGTTTTGGTTACTCCAATCGAGAAGTGAGACCTCATCGAGGCTTAAATCTCTTCGGTGTAGCACTAAAGAGCTGCTAGTCGTTGGTTTCAAACATTGGCCTGTTCGCCATACCGGTAGGAAAACGGGAAGAGTTGAGCTTACTTCCAAAAGCGGAACATGAAGCCCAATGCCTGGCAAAGTCGCCAAAAACGATGGACCAACTCCGACGGTTTCAATGATCACATCACCAAAAACGCGCAAAATCCCTGCGGCTTCGAGAAGGCTTGTGTTTAAATCGCTTTCGGTATCTCGCTCGATTGAGACGAGCATTTCGTAATCAAAAAGGTCATGACCTTGAAGCGCCGTCTTTTGAATGGTCGATTCGACGGCCTCTTGTCTAGCTAAGCTGACCTTGCCATCGCCATTCGATTGACGAAAACGTCTCCTGAGTCCGATTTGAGCGCGCTCTTTTGCGCTCTTTTGAAACTGGACCGTGAACTTATAAGGTGCAGGGAGCTTTCCCAGCACATTGCTCATCGCTTCGGTCGATAGTTCTGTACCTACAGGTTTGTAAAGTCTCACGACTCCCAGGTATCTTTGCCCTTTTAAGACATGGCTTCTGTTTAAAACCCAGGGTGCTGAGCCATTTTCAAAAAGCTCACACGTGGCAATATCGCCAAGGGGTTTAAGTTCGATGCCTGCATCACGGAAGGCTCTCGCGGCCTGCTCGATTCGAATTCTCGGTCCAAGTTCTCCGTGGCGTTGTCGGTAGACGAGTTCTAGGAAGGGGTTCCGATTTGTTTGGATGTGAACGATTGTCTCGTAATTCCGAAATCCGGTTTTCAAAAGAGCTACGCTCCGGCTCGAATCAATCCTAGGCGATTCGCCAAGCGCACACGAGGTCTCTAACTTTACGATGATACCAGCCGGAAGAGCTTGAAGTGCAGATTCAAATTTACGGTGCTCGGTTGGGCGATCACACGTCTCAATGTCGATGGATTCCATCAAACACGACGCACCAACCGCTCCGTCGGTGGTTTGCCAAATTGCAAGGTCATGATGCTTTTCGATGAGATCAAGTTTCGGGATCATAGATCACCTTTGGAAGGATGAGAGTTTTAAAGAAGTCGCGAATGATTTTGCTTCGAAGTCTTAGGCGAATCGCGATTAGTAAATATGTCGCTAGCGCCACAACAAAAAACGACAAGAAACCTAAGCCTAATTGCTCAAGAGCCGCATGGCTTACGACGAGCAGGTAACCTAAGAAACAAAGATCAAGACTTGAGAGTCCAAGAAGTCCTGACGGCTCGTTCAAAATGCGAAGCGGAGTGCACGTGACTTCATTCATAGCGCAGCTCCAAAGATTCGCCCCAAAAGTCCAATGAGTGCTGGGGCACCTAGAATCGCAACTGCACCCACGAAACCACTGATCATCAGCGTGCGTCCGATCTGTGCGGCACCAAGGGCAAAAAGGATTCCCCCAAGCGTGAGGCCTATTGAAATAGCGGCGATACCGATGCGATTAAAAAAGCTCTGGGCACTTGAAGCGGCGTCAACAAGGTCACGAGCAAGTGCAGGGTAGGCCGCAAAGGTCAAACTTAAGAAGACGAAGAATCGATTCATTGTGAAGCTCCTTTTGTTCGGTTCGGATTTAAGCTTGGTGGAATGAGTTCCATGATGAGGTCTTGGTGAATGAGGCGGTTTTCACCGTCTTCAACCCATTGGTCGATTTCGCTCACACGCCAAGCCCCTGGCTGAATGAGCGAGCGATATTTGTCTGGGATCTTTGCCCCAAATGTTGCTGGTGATTCGACAATTCGTTTCGGCGCTCGCAGACGTTCGAGTTCGTCCATCGCACTCACTGCTTCGTTTCGAAGTCGCTCAGCTTCGGTCTCGGAATCCCAATGATAAAGACCAAAGACGCCTGCCCCAGCAGCAGCGATACCGCCGTAAAGTGCTGCATTTTGGTTTTTAGCCTCTGGGCGGCTTGCGCCATGAAGTGCGCCAGCAATACCGGCCGCAGCCATCGCTTGCAGAGTTTTTCCGCGATTCGTTGTGGCACAGCCGGTGAGTACGCAAATACCTAAGATTAAGACCAGCTTCATCTTGAACCTCCGTTTGAAAGGATGATCTCTAAGTGCTTGGAAGTGAGAGTTCTGCTGATGGGGTTTGAATCGAGAGCCAATGAATCAGGATCTGTGACTTTAAATTCCTGAAGATCCAATTCTAAAGCTGGATCATCCTCGTCGGTTCCGATTCGAACGAATGCATGAGTCGATCTTGGAATCGGAGAGCCAATCATGCGCTCGGGTTCTAGATGTTCGCGATATACAGCACGATCGGGCGCGCATTCCTTATCAACGCGTGTCGTGTTTGCGACTTCCTTAAAAGGTGCCGCCGCAAAGACTTTGTCCAAGTACGCGTGATTGGCAAAAAGTGAAAGCGTCGTGCTTTCGGATTGGCCGAGTTTTCCTAGCTGAGATTCGAGCGAAAACAGTTTGGGCCACTCGTCAGTTAGTTTAAGCTGCTGTTCGACCACGATTACTTCGAGCGGCAGGATCTCAGATGAATCTCGAGACGTTTGCGAGATCACGCAGCGAAGAAAATCAAAGTCGTAGTCATGACGAGTAAGTCTTCGTTTAAGCTTTGCCTGAATTTTTGTGGGCCAGTGCAGACCGAGTTCGCCGATGACGGATCTCGAAATCTGGAATTCACCAACAAGATGGAATCCAGCCCCAGCTCCGACTTCATGAAGACTCGCATTGTTTGCAGACCGAGTGATCTCTAAGGTCCGAGGTAGTGTGCGAATGGAGAAGTTTAAGTTCTGAGTGTCAGTTTCAACTCTAACGGCGTGAATACCGTCGACGCCGTCCTGAAGGGCGAGATCAAGACCACGAAGTGTGATCTCTTCTTGTCCTTCGATTGTGACACAGTCGAGGCGAACATTCGATTCACCGCGAACCCAAATATTGGCAACGCAGTCTCGGCTCCCGCCGATACCTAAAATGGTAAGCGTCTTTGGCGGCAAAGTAACGGGCACTCTTGCGCCGCTGGCGAGCTCACCGTTTAATGATTGAAACGTACGCTTAACTTCGCGGGGCCCGACGTCATCGACCCACTTAAAAGTAAGATCTGTCCGCGCCCCGGACACCAAAGGGACGTTTGGCGCATCGCGAAACTCGCAGCCAGTTTGACACCAACTCATTCCCAAAATGAACGCCAAGGCCCTTCTCGACACTCCCTACCTCCTGTTTGGGTAGAGGTAACCTATTGAAATCAATGCGGTCACAAGCTCTCGAAATTTCGCGAACGGGCCCACCGTGAAGATTCAGCAATGAATTTTCAAATTCAGCCGTGAACTTTTAGGTTCATTAATTTCAACTATCGAGTTGCCAAAAAGGCAGCACCTGGGCCAGTTATGTGGCTGAAAAAGAGGGCAAATGCTTAGCAATCGTCTGAGTCTTTTGGTTAAGGCCAAGGGGCTCACGCAAAAGTCCATTGCAGATAAGATGGGTGTTTCTGAACAAGCACTCAGCAGGTACTTGCATGGCAAAACGGCGATTGGTGCGGACTCGCTTGAGGTTCTACTTTCGTGTCTTGGGATCAACGTCGAAAAACTTGTCGACGCCGAGATCGCAAAAGCCATGAAGTCTCAAGAGAAGCTTTCCGCCCGAAAGCGAAACTTGCTAGCGGAGCTTCAAGAGGAGCAAGTCTCGAAAGTGATGACTTGGTACTCGAAGACGAACGCAGCGGTTGCTGCTCGTAAGTAGTTCGAAACGGAGGGGCCGTGGAAACACAACTCGTAGGCGGAGGACCGCTGAAAGAGTTCAAACGCGAAGAACTCTTGCAGCGCCTATCAGGGAGCTGGAAGGGGCGGTCCATTTTCGCACTTCTCGAAGTCCCGCGCTTTCAAAAGAATCCGCGCGAAATTGCACCAGAGCTCGGCATCACGCTCGACGAACTATTCTTTTATCTCGATCTCCTCGAAGCCGTGTCCCTGATTCGCCGCGACGCCAACGGCGGCTACCTGCGTATGGTTGAAGCTTTGGATTTCCGAAAGCTCGGATTAAATCGAGAAGAGAGCTTACGCAGTTTTTCATTGGTAACGGCTGAGATTTTGTCGCGTCAGTCGTTTGATGTTCCTTGTCACCATGAATCCTCCATCGTCTACTCGAACCGAGATCTCGTGAAGCAGCTGATCGGCAAAATCGGAGCTGCAATGGACGAGTTTGAACAGGCGTCAAAGAAGAGCCCCGATAAGAGCTTCCTCCTTGGCGTCACGACAGCGTTTGTTGACCTCATCGAAAGTAAAAAACTTGGGAGTGAACAATGAAACACATCATTCGCACCACAGCGTTCACACTAATTCTCGCAAGCTCATTATTGGCAGTTGAAGCCAAAGCTGATCGCCAAGGTGGCGGCACGCTGTTCACGTCAGGTCATGTAAGCGTCGATAAGTGGATCGACTTCGATGCACGCTTTGTTCCTGTAGCTGTGCCTGATATTAACCTCTCAGATGTGACGACGAAGCCTGTTTCTGAGTTTGTTCGGTTTAAGTCGGCGCAAGGTGATCAGGTTACGTTTGATTACACTTGGTTTGTTGGCGCCGACAAAGGCCTTGCCGAAGTCACCCTCGATAAAGCGAAAGCTAGCGAGCAGACTGCAGATCTGATCCGCGCACTCTTGGAATCGAAGGCGAAATCAAACTGGGAAGCGATTAAGTAATTTAAGATGTCCCGCTACTTAAGACTTTCAAAAAGGTCTTGGCTTGTTTTTGGAGCCGATAGTAGGCGGGTACTTCCTTGGCCAAAGCTAAGACTTAAAATTAGGTTTCCATCGATTTCAACTATGTGTGGATCACAAACATGTACACCTTTCGTTCCAACAATGAATTTGTCTGTATGGGTGGTCCACGTTGTACCTCCTGGGTTTAGTCCGGCTGAAATCGTGGAAGCGGTGATGTACCACTCTGTCCCAAAGCCTTTGTTAGGCGTGTAGGCTTGTCCATGAATAGCGAATATACCCTTTCCGGGTATATGCTTGATCCAAGGATTCCCGCCGCCTTTAACGACGTGAATCTCGCTTCGGTTTTCATCAAAACTGATTTCATCATCCACCAGGCGAGCATGTGAATAGGCAAGGCCCACTTCGCGCTGATCAGGCGTGCTGTCGCTTGATTCTACCAGCAGATGCCACGTCCCATCGTCGGCGATATCGACCGCGACATTCCAAAGTTGATGATAAATCGAAGACCGGTCTTCCGACCTCCTAAGGACAGGTCTCCCGCCATTAATCTTCATCCACGTAAGGCCCAAATCAAGAGACTTCCAAAGGTAGACATTGCCGTCGACGGTCGCGAAATTGAAAAGCGTTTCGCCTTGACTGATGGTGTAAGGGAATCTCGCACTTTCGATCACAAGATGAGGCGACACTGTTTCTAAAAGAGTGGTTTGAAGTGGGACTCGAAACATCTTTCCGGTCCACTCGTGATCATAAAACGCTAGCAAACTTCCATCGACATTCACCAAAGAAGTTTCAACAACCGATCTATTTTTAAAGGCATGATCTGGAATCTCTGAAAACACCGATGCTTCGCCGATAAGCTCTATGTCGGTCGGTGACGCATCTTTTGTGCACCCGCAGCCAATGGACATCAGCGACACGGCGAACGCTGTTAAAAAAAGTGAACGCCGATCTTTTGTGTTCGCCGTTTTGATAAGATTTGGGTCTGTAGGTGTCTCGCTATGTTTCATTATGGCCTCCCGGATCGATTGATTTCGATCAGGGTGCCGAGGTGCGGTTGCAGCTGAGGTCACAGTAAAAGCGCGAAGGGGCCCCGTGTGTCCCTATGTGACACACGGACCTTTCAAGCTAAGAGAAGTCGCACTTTCATATCCCGCTTGAGGTGGTAAATTAGTTCCTCGAGGGTAAATTTGGATAGAGTCATCGTGATGCGACCGAAAGAATGGTCTATGCAGCTTGCGAAACGATTAAGAGAACTTATCAGACAGCACGATCTGACCGTGGCGAAGCTATCAAAGCGAACCTCGATTCCAGTCAACACTCTTCATAATTGGCTTTCTGGCCAACCACCCCGAAACATCGCCCAAGTAAAATCGGTGGCTGACTTTTTAAATGTCAGCGTTGACTTCCTTGTCTTCGGCAAAGAGCTAAACCTCGAACCCCAAGCCATCCCAGAACTTTTAAAATCCGGCCAGTTCGAAATCGTCCTCCGCGCCCGCGCACCAAAACGAGAGTCGTGAACAAAAGGAGCTTTCAATGAAACAAGGTATTCTGACCGTGGCTTCAATAGTCACCTCATGTTTCGTTGCAAGCACTGGCTTCGCCCAAGTCCCGGACGCGCCAGCGGCAGTTCCGCCACCGCAAGCTGTCGCGCCGAAGGCGCTGGCACCCGTGCCGGCACCACCTGTACCGGTGGCTAAACCAGTTGAAAGCCTGCGCGTGCGCCAAATGTTTCTTGATCGCGACTTACTTGTGGCCGAAATCCCAAAGGCGGCGTTTCCAGCTTCTGTGCAAATCGGCGACGAATTTATTGCAACTTTGCCTAGCGGGAAACAATGTGCGCTGAAAACGGTTGGCGCCCAAGGTGTCAACGTCACGCTAGATACCAAAGATTGCCGCTACAAATTCGATCTTGTCGTGGGTCTTCAGCTCGAACGATCACTTTTAGTTGTTGATCCCAGTTTCGTACCGGCGCCATCATCGGCTAGCGGTACCGAACCCAAAGTCGATCCTCCTGCGCGAGCAGCGAAAGCAGCACCACAAAATCAATTCCAAGAGCCTTCAGGGCCTTATGCTACTCGGTTTTCAGACTTTAGCTTCATGCCGAAGCAGGGGCAGTTCATCGTGTCGCCGTATATTCAGCGGATGAACGTAAAGGAAACCAATACCATTAATCGCGTTTCTATCGCTGCGGCAGACAACATCGAATTCGTCGGAGGACTGGCAATCGAAAGTGGTCTCAGTGATCGAATGAAGCTGGGGGTTGAAGTTCAGCACTCATTCAATGATCAAACAGATATGTCGTATGGCCCAGCGTCGACATCCAATGGTTTGACTCAGACATTGACGAGCAAGGGATTCTTTGACCCTAGGTTTCGACTAGAAGTTCAAGCGTTGGATCAAAGTCAGGACCCGATGTCGGCATTTGTTGCGCTTACGGTTAAGCCATCGTTAATTGAAGCAAAATCTGCGACGGTCTCGATGGACGGGACGCAAGGAACCGGCGGCGGTCAGTACGGTTTGGAAGGTCGCTTAACAACAGAATCTGCGTTTTTTGGCTTTGAAGTTAAAACGTCATTTACCTACTATGAAAAGCGAACCACTAAAAACGAGACGGCCAACACATCCACAGAATTCACCGGTGGCGATCTCTTTACGTTTGGTCTTCGCGGGCAGGCGAAGTTCTCGCCCGTTTTTTCCGGCAACATCGGCGCAAGGTGGGTAGGTGTCGGTGCCTCCGAGGCACGCACCGGAACAAACCCCACGAATGTTGTAAAAGCCTATAACTATGTTTCCTATGAAGTCGGTGGAAACTTAGTGCTCGTACCAGATCGCTTCATGCTGGAAGGCGAAATCCAGCTCGTCGATCGAATCACGACCAAATTAAAATCAGGTACCACCGAAACTGACCTCGAAGCTTCTGGCAGCGGCTTCCGCCTGGCCGCCAAGTATTTGTTTTAATAGTCCCATTTAGAATCGAACTCGTTAACCGCGCGCCAACAATTGCTTAGCTTCTCATTGTGGCACTGTGGAAAAGTCAAAGTTAACTGACGATTGTTTAACGGTCTGTACGACTATAGCCGATGAGAATCAGCGGCCCGTTAATTCACTCTAGAACGCTTCAATCGAAAGGCATCCTGGATTCCAAAATGAAAGTTATCATTTCGCCCAAGGACCTATCATCCGACGCGCACGTTGCCTTTACGGCCTTCGCGTCGCTTTGGGCAGATCATATGCTGTTAATTGGCGGTGAGGGCGACAATCAAGCTCTGGACATAGACGTGGCACTTGAAAGATTTGTTGCGCTGTCAAAAGTAACGCAATCATCGTCATTCGTAGATGCGTTTGTCGCCAAAGAGGAATTCGATTCTTTGGGGCATTTTTTATCGGTGCATTTTTCTGGCAAAGAAGAACTAAAAATCGAATCGCACTCTAATCTTGGTCACGAAAATTTTAAAATTCAATTTTATTATCGAAACAGTTCAGGTCAGCGAAATGATGTCTCGTTACGTGAGGCGAACGACCATCGTCACTTTGGACCGATCGGTGCAGGGTTGGCAAAAATTGCCGCTAAGATTGAAGGCGTGGATAGCCATTTTCAGGTAGTCCACGAGATGAAAACTTTTTTAAGTGCACAGAGCGAAACAGTCGAAAAAGTTTCGTTCGATGCAACTTTGAACGCCTTGAGAACAGTTGAGGTCGAAAAGTTTCGTCCGATAGTAGAAGAATCAAAAGTGCCGGGTTCCTTCCAAGTATCTCTTGCTGTCGAAGATACGAGTGGGACTACCCAAGAAGTTAATACCAATCTTATCAATCCGAAAACTAAAACGATTAGATGTGCGGACGGCGCAATTATTCCGTACGGAAGCGGCGAAGCTGGTTTTATTGATGAGATTCGCAGTCGGCAATCGATGAACCGCAAGCAGGCTGAGCGATTGGCGCAGCACCCAGAAGATCTGATACCGCCAGGTGCCGACACCTCGAGGCTTGATCTGTCCGAATACCACAGTCGGGTTTTGGGTTTTGAGCCGCGCAAACAGCAGAAAGTACTAGAGTTCTCGTCGAGTGGCATCGATTGGTTTAGTGATCTTGATGGTGAGCCTAGTCTTCGCGTTCAGGATACAACAGGCAAGACGGTCGAAATGAAATTGCCGTCCAACGACAAAATAAAAAATGCGATTCAGGAAGTAACATCACAGCTTAAAGAATCTCAATCCAATCCCGGCGCATATGTCCCGAAACTGGTACCGATAGACGAACATGGCCAGTTTGTCATTCAACCCACCGCAGAGTCGCTACTTGGCCTAGGCGTGATTGAAACGATTTCGGAAAAGTGGGCAGCGTCGCCAGAATTGAAGAAACAAAGGCGGCCTGTCGAAGTCGCGGTACTTCGCGAGCAAAATGCGAAACTCGCCACTGTTATTGCCGATCCTGTTTTATTTGCTGAGCAAATCGATTCTGTAACAGATGCGAAACTCGATCCTCATCAAATTGACGGCGTTAAATGGCTACTTGGGCACATGCGACGGCAGCGAGGTGGCGTTGTTTTGGCCGACGAAATGGGTCTTGGCAAAACGGCGCAGATGCTTGTTGCGTCGGGCATATTGTACAACCTGATTCGTAACCAAGGGGCCACACCATGGTTTCATGCATTGCCGGTTTGGCGTCCGGTGCTCGTGGTTGCGCCGAAGATTCTCCTTACCAACTGGATTAGGGAGGCAGGGCGTTTCCTAAAGATGGATGTCCTGCCAAAACGAGAAATTGTCGGTAGCAGCACAATTCATCATCTTCTTGGTGATGGAGGTAAAGATGCGACCAAACTTCTTGAACTTGACCTCATCGCGATGAACTACGAGACCTTGGCTAGCTATCAGCGCGAACTTCTTAGATTAGACTTTTCTGTTGTAGTGTTCGATGAATCGCAAAACATAAAAAATCAAGACACCGCCAAAAGTATCGCGGCGCGCGCGGTTAAATCATTCCTGCCGATTTGCTCGACCGGTACGCCCGTTGAAAATTCGCTGAGTGATCTCTGGACCCAGATCGATGCGACAAATCGCATTCCTATCAATCCATTAGGAACATCTAAAGACTTTAGTGCCGATAAGCGGAATTCAGCCGAAAGACTTACCGAAATACGTTCCCAGCTGGATTTCCAGTCTAAAAAGACGATCATACTGCGAAGAGAAAAGTCGATTCTTAAGAACTTTCCAAAAAAAGTTATTCATCCACCGGTTGTTCATTCAATGACGGAAGAACAAGCGGCGCGTGAAGCGAATTTGACGAAAGCAATGAAAGGCTCGCCCTTAGAATTGATGACTGAGCTGCGGAAGCTATATCAGCATCCGATACTATTGTTGAAGAGCGCAAATGCCAGCTCTTTGTCTGTTAAGCAACTTATCGAAAAGGGGCCGAAGCTAGCTGCGACTATCGAAATTCTAAAAAGGATTAAAGGGCTAGCACAAAAAGTTCTTATTTTCACTCCGTCTGTACCGATGCAAGCAATTCTTGCTAGAGTCATAGCTGAAGAGTTCGGCGTGGCGGTCAATGTCATCAACGGCGAAACTAACCAACGTGGTGCCCCGGGCGAAGCCGCCGAAAAAATAATTGAAGACTTCAGTGCGAGCGATGGATTTGGTGCGCTCGTTCTTAGTCCCTTGGCAGCAGGCGCCGGTTTAAACATCACGGCAGCCAATCACGTCATTCACTATGGACGTTGGTGGAATCCGGCCAAAGAGGATCAAGCGACTGATCGTGCATATCGGCGGGGGCAACAGCTGGATGTGAACGTGTACTACCCTATATTGTCGAATCTCGAGGGCAAAGGGTTCGATGTTGGACTTCATGAACTTGTCGAGCGCAAGCGAGCACTCGCACGGGATTTCTTGGACCCAATAGAGTCTTTCAATATATCTCGGACTGAAATGGATGAAATCAGCAAGGGGCGAGTCTAATGGGAACTAATTCAATTTTCACTTCAGTCCTCCAGATCATTGATAAAGGGAAATCGGAAGACTGGATTGTTGTCGGTGTAGTTTTGTTTTTCGCTCTTGTTATCGGAATTGCCATACGATTGACCAAGTCAAAAGTACTCAAGGAAGTTGAGGCGCTTGCGCATTCGTTACGTGAAATTGGACGAGGTCAAGATTCAAACGGGTATGGCATAGCCTACGAGAGTATTTTTCTGGGGAGCTTTGATATCCCGGGACGAGGTCTCACTAACGTTTTCAAAGTTGATCCGGTACAGCACCTAAAAAATTATGCGAAGAACCAATTTACTAGAAATTTGGGCGTTCAAGCCGCGCCTTACATTTCCGGCATCGCCCTTTTCTTGACTTTCTTTCTGATCGGCGTTGCCGTTTTCCAGATTGGTGGCTCGCTGTCCGGCAAAGAGCAAGTGGTTAAAGAGGTAAGCGTCGGTGCGCAAACTGAATTACGCAATATGGAATTGACTGTTGCAGAGCGACTTGAAGCGCCGATTCAGCATCTCTCTTTCAAATTTTTTGTATCTGCAATTGGATTGATAGCCTCGATTTTACTTTCAGTTTATAGATCGAACATGTTGAACAAGATCGAGGAAGCGGTCGAGAAGGACCTTCACTTCCTGTATTCCAAGGTCACCACGCGTGATGCAAGCGATATTGCCCTCCAAATTGAACAGGCAAAGGGTGCGACAGAAACAGTGGCGCAGCTGAAGCGAACAAATATTCAGCTAGAGTCCCTAGACAAACTAGAGGTAAAGGTAAGTGACCTTTCCCAGTCTGTTTTGCAAGCTGTTGCGACGCAGATTACCGACGAGCTTGGTAAAAGTATGGGCCTTCTTTTAAGTCAACAATCAGATAGCTTAAAGGAAATTGCCGAGGCGATGAATAAAAGTTTGGAGGCTTCTGTCGGTAAAATCGGCGAAGACTTGAATCAGAGTTTTAGAATCATGTCTGAAACACTGAACAAAAAGTCAGACTCTGGGGTTGGCGATATAGTCGCAAAGCTAGAATCAATGTTAAGTGGAGGAACTAAGCAGTACGGCGAAGAGCTTGGTAAATCACTCTCGGGCTTTGGTAAGCTTCTGCCTGACCTTGAAAAAAGTTTGAATTCTATGATGAATCAAATGGCAGCACTCGCCAAGGACAACGCGGAACGGGCTGAAAAGCAAAACCTCGTTCAGGAAGAAACTTTGAATTCAAGTCTACAGAAGATCAACGAAGCGATTCAAAAGATTTCCGCTACGCAAACGCAGTCACAAGTTCATCTTGATTCGGCTTTAAGCCGAATTAAGGAGGTTTCAGATAACGCTGTATCAGCAGCATCAAGCTCAATCGAGAGCGTTTCAAATACAATGGGGCAGCGCCTAAGAGAGCAAACGTTGGAATCGCAACGTATGATCGATCGCCAAATGACCGACATGAAAGAAGTGTCGGCCATAGTGAACACGGTTGTCGCGTCTCTTCGGCCGATTTTGTCAGAGCTTCAGCCAATTATGCAAAATACCAGCAGCATTGCGATTGAATCTAAAGCTGCGGCCACACAACTTCGTTCAGTGTCTGACAGCTTTAAAAGTGTATTCGATCAAACACTTGAGCTTCCGAAGGCCGTTAATGCTGTGAACCGAGACTTCAATCAGACCCTCAGTGAGCAGGCAAGAATGCTGGCCCAAAACCAAGCGTCATTTAAGGACCTCGGGGAAACTGTTGGTAGTGGTGTTTCGAGCGCATTAAGTGTGGTTCGCGCAGGATTCGAACATTCGAAAAACGAAATTCAACATGGTCAAACCCAGCTAGCACAAAATTTCGGATCTAAAATCGAATCGTTAAGTGATTCGATGGAAGAGCTCAATGGAAGTATTAACAAGATTGTTTCATTGGTTAAGAATTAGAGGGCAGTATAGATGGCCGATGAACAAGAAAAAATTGATTTTAGTCACTCAAATACAGACTTGATGGCAAGTATAGCTGTGATATTTCTATTGCTTGCGGTCGCGATGATTCTGGCGAACTCCGCAGCTGTAAGCAAAGCTGAAAATGCCCAAGAAAAGTTGAATGCGGAACGTAACGAATTTAATAATGAAATTAGAGACTTGCTGGACCTACCGCCCGGCGGAAAAGATGTAAGCGACGACGGATGCATTCGTGTTATCAACGACGATTTGAAAAGCGAAATTAGAATTCGTTTTATCGATGGTCATTCGGCCGGGGGAGAAAGGTGTAGGGGCCTCACTTTTGGTACGGCTAAATTTGAGTTAGATGGCGATGGTGACAGCAAGAACATTCTAATTAAACTTGCACGGATTTCCTCAAGGGCTTGTCAAAAAAAATCTGTCGGCAAAGATTCACCAATTTGGCGACTTAGTATCGAAGGGCATACCGATACCGATCGATACCTCGATTTTAAGCGTTCAGATTGTAAAGACCCTAGCGAGGAGTTTTGTGGGAATCTGTACTTGAGCGCCCAAAGGGCCCGAGAGGTGTACCTTTGGATTGCTCGAACAATGGCTACCGACCAGAAAATCAGTCGGGATAAACAATGCTTTGAAAAGATGGCCCTGATTTCTGGGAGGGGGCCTCTCGATCCAGTGGAAGAAGGCGATCGTGAGACAGCAGCCGTTGATGACGAGGCGGACTCAAATCTCGACGGAAAACAAAGTAACCGGCGTGTCGAATATATTGTTCACTTCAAGGTCGCCAAGATCGAGGCGAGCAAGTGAGCAACCTCAGGAAACTCATCGAAAAAGCTGCCGTGGCTTTTGTTAAGGAAATCGAATTTACGAATTCGAGCTACCTTCGACGATTGAATGAGTTGACGAAGGATCTCGAAAAACTGGATGTCGCTCGATCTGTTTCTCCGACTAGTAAATCTAGAATCGATAGAATCTGCGAAAAGGTATACTCCGGCGACGAATTGTCTGGGAGTGACTGGCGCATAATGGGCCGGTCCATTGCGGCATTCGAAAATCAAACCCTGGAAAGAGCGTTAAAGGCCGCGACTGACAAACCGGTCGCAATGGGCAAAGTAATGGAAGGTCTTCTGAAGAGCTGGCACGGCGGGGTGGCAGTTGCAGAAAAACTAAAGCTTTTCGAGGCGCAGACGCCAACACTTTCATCAATTGCATTCGGATGGGGGGATTTGCAGAGCGCACGTTCTGCGCTTTCGCGAATTCGAAAAGGTGTCGGCGGTTTGGAAAACACTGGACCAGGAATTAAGAGTTTGGTGTGGCTTGCAAATGTTTTGCGTGAGCCCAGTCGAAGTCGTCAGCTGGCGATGTTCACTGAGGTCAACGCATCAATTCTGCCAGAAATTCGACCCTGGTTGAAAACGACTCATCGGGCCCCGGTACATATTGAGCTCTCGAGTCTTGGCGTCGAAGTAGCGCTGGAAGTTTGGAACAATAGCCAACAGGACAAAAGTGCCATGACCTTGCTAGATCAAGTGCTTGCGCACCCAGAGATCGGTGATCCGCGCGGTTTTAGTAGAAGCATAATCTGGTCGGAGATTGAAAAAAATAGGCCTGAGTTATTTAGGAAGCTTCTGGTTTCCTTGAACCGAGGCGACATCGAATTCTTTTTTAGTAAGCTCAAGGGACTCGACAGAGACCGAAAAAACTTCTGGATTAATTATACCGATCAGATGCTTCGAACTCAGGTAATTCTACGGCGGGTCGAAATGAATCAATTAGCCCATAACTTTCCGGCTGGAAGTGAAGAACGAGCCATCATTGATCGAGCTTACGTTTTTGCTGGAAGTAGCCAGCAAAATCTACTGGTGTTTTATTTCGGCAGTTGTGTGGCCGTTGAAGCGGGCGAGACTGGCCAGGCATGCTTCATATATGACCGAAGAAACTTTGAATCCATCATGGAGCGTACATCGCGACTTTCCGAAGCTAGCCGGCAAGTTCAAGGTACATCCCAAGACTTCAACGATAAGTCTTTGATCAAACACCGTCAAATTCATCATCCACCGGGAGTTTGGCAACGGCGCCTTGACGACGTCCTCGCACATCTAGGTGTAACTTCGAATGGGAGAGCGGCATAAATAGCTAGTGCGCAAAACTGAAAACATCCTAAGCAATGCTTTTCGTCTTTTTAGCGGATTTACCATTTGAAGAATCACACCAGCCTAGAAGGCTCTTTAAGTGATTATCCTTTGGCAAAAATAGCGCGTTGGTCATAAGTTTCTCGGGCGCAAAGCAGTAGAAACGGCTTCTTGCTCTGGTCACTGCGACATTCAGGCGCCGTCCATCGGACAAGAACTCTTTTTCGCCAGGCCTGTGTTGTTCCTGTTCCACACCAATTGAGAAAATCATTGCTTCGCGCTCTTGGCCTTGGAAACGTTCCACTGTGTCGACCAAGATTCGCTGGGAATCGGTGATTCCGATTTTCGCCTGAAGCGCACCGCAAATTGCCCCGGCTTGTGCACGGTGTGGTGTCACGATGCCGATTTCTGTAAATGGCAAGTACCCATCGTCGCTGAGTGCCTGGACTAGATCCGCAACCATTCCCGCCTCTTTTAGGTTGGCGTTGTTTTGTGAACTTCCGCCATGGCGAATGAGATTTACGGGCGAGGTCCCTAGAAGGCCAGACGCGCTTGATACGCCACTTAGGACATCGCGGTCGCGGTTACTGTCGTCGGGCTTAAGTCGCCCGTTGTAAAAGCGATTAGACGACCACTCTTGAATGCCGGCATTCATGCGGTACTGGGTTTCAAGCATTGGGTAGGTGTCTTGCGAAATTTGATAAGAAAATATGTCATCCGCCGGAAGATTATGTCGAACCGCTTGAATGACGGGTGGCAGCTGTTTGTGATCGCCGAACATGATGACTCGTGAGCACAGCTTTTCTAGAAACGGGTAGAAGTAGATTGGGACTTGGCTTGCTTCATCAATAATCAGGAGATCTATTTCAGGCGCCCGAGCGGCCATACACCAAGAATGCATGCTCGCAGCATAAACGCGCGCTTCTTCATTTATTTCTTTAAATGATTTCACCCACGGGATGCTGACTCCGCATTTAGCATAGGGTTCAGCTTTGATTCGTTCTTTATTCGTCGAAATGCGTGCGACCAAGTCTTCATCGGCACCACCGGCCATAATTCGCGCCAGCGCATTGTCGATTGCAGAGTGTGACAAGCTTGCAAGGCCAATACGAACCCCACTGTCGATGGCTAGTTTAACGAGGCTAACAAGCAGGTGAGTTTTTCCGGTACCCGGTGGGCCTTGAACAAGTCCCTTGAAATCGTTGTCCATCAGGAACTTCAACGCATCAACCTGCGTCGAGTTTAAGCCATTGATTGATCGAGCAAAGTTCTTTCGCACCAATGTGTGGTCAATCGCGAAATGCTCGGCAACACCGCCAAGGCGATCGAGATCAAGAAGCTTTTGTTGAATGATTTTTCGAATGCCAGTTGCACTCTTCGGCAAAAGGAAAAGTTCGCTGCCATCTTCTGGTATCAGCCTTCCTGGCACAATGACTTCTAGAACACCAGGGGAGGGGAAGCGAACCGACGTGATGCTTGTCCCAGATATGACTTGAAACCGTTTTGTCAGCGGATCAATGCGTCCGACATCTACCTGGTCGCCTGCACGAAAGCGGCTAAAGTAGATTCCGTTGGCACGAAGAACAAGATTCGTATTTTCACGACTAGCCGTCGTAAGCGGTCCAAGTACGTCGCCGGATGCGATGCTTGACTCTGGATCAGCCGTTAAAATCCTCTGAAGACGGCCCCACTCAATGCGTGTTTCCGCCTGAATGAAATCGGACAGAATTGAGACATTCAAATCGCGGCTTTTCATTTCACCTCGAGTATCGACTCTTCGGCGGCTGCGAGGCCGGACTTAAGTTAAATGCCTGACGCCACATGGGAATTTCGGCTCCTCTCGAACTCCAGTTGGCGTATATTTGGCCCCAGGCATAAGTCGTTGAACGATATACAATGTTATACAAAACATAGACATGTGGCCTTAGGTGACATACGACGTGCGCCAATCAAGGGGCGTTGTATGTCAAAAATCCGGGCTATTAGGCTTAATCCCGAAGAAGAAAAGCTAGTTCAAAGCTTCCTTCAAAAAAATCCACTGTTTGATTTCACAACCCTTGTACGTGCAGCGCTGCGGGAATTTATCAGACGACCTCAGGTCAGCCTAACAGCGGTTGATTCTTCGAATTTCGAATTCGACCGAAACACAAAGGCGCCAAAGCAAACAGCGAAATCTAAGAAGAATCTAGCCTCCAGATCTCACTCAAAAGAGGTGCAGCCATGAGCATGGATCATGATGACTCAACTCAGTCTTTCCACACACTACAACCTTCCAGCAGCATACTGACTTTCCCAGGCGCTCTTCAGCCATCCTCTGTCCAGCCGGTGCCAGTAACGACGATGTCGGCACGGCCGATGGGTCCGATTGAATATGGCATGCGGAGGAAGCTTGAGACACTGAAGGGATCGAAGTATCCAGATTCATTTGATTGGTCGATCTACGATCGAATATCAGATCGTTTTGGCGACGATCAGCCTCGCGCCGGGGTTGTCTTTAAGACGACATTTAAGCTTGTCAACTACCATACAAGCTGTTCGAAGTGTCATTATGCGTTTGAACTCGATAGTTACGGACGTGGTTGCATTCATAACTGCGCCTATTGCTATGCGAAAGATCAACTCACTTCACATGGCATCTGGAACCGTCCAATGCCATTCCCGGTGGATCTGAGCGAGATCCGTAAAATCATGTACACGATCTTTGAGACGGATAAGCCAAGCAAGTGGCGTGAAGTCATGGGTAAGCGCGTCCCGCTTAGGATTGGATCGATGAGCGATTCGTTCATGCACGTCGACAAAAAATATGGTGTAACAAAAGAGCTGCTCAAGATATTGAGCTTTTATGAATACCCACACATTATATTTACGCGATCCGACCTTGTGGCCGATGATGAGTATCTAAAAATCATGAAACCAAGGCTAGTGAGCATCCAGATGTCGATGTCTGGCAATGATGAACGAATCACAAGACTCGTCGAGCCCGGCGCACCAAGTGTGACGCGTCGACTAGCTGCGCTTAACAAGGCAGCAGAGGCGGGTTTCTGGACCACTGTTCGACTCAATCCATTTTTTCCGACTCATCCCGATGGTTATTATACCGACCCGGAAAGTATAAGGGAACGGTTTGGTTCAAAAGAGCAAGTGCCAGAATTTAACTGGTTTAACTGGGATATGTTGGATGAACTGAAAGACGCTAAAGTGCCCAGTGTTTTAGCTGGCGTAGTAAGGCTTTCGGGCAAAGCAATCAATAATATGAGTAACGTTACGGGTGTTGATTTCAAGACATTCTTCAGGCCAGAGGAACTAAAGGGCAGGGGCGACAGGCGTTTTTCAGATAAAGAGATCGCGTACTACTATTTGAAGCTGAAAGAAGAATCGTCAAAGCGTGGGATAAGATTCAACACGTGTTATATAGGGAATGGCGAAAAGGACTATTACCAGTACCAGCTATTGTGGAACAACCGTGTCGATTGCTGCGACGCCGTTGGAAACGTTCCTGCATTTAAGACGACATCGCAAAGTGTTTCTTGGGATGAGCGCCTGAGGCATTCGCCGGCAAAGAGTATCGCGGAAAAATCCATGGAGCAGGATAAACTGTTATCCAAGCAGTATTCGAAACTACCGGATCCGCGTACGCTTATATGAAGAAAATTGTCGTGCCCGGAATCAATATTCAGTGGCCGTGGTCCCAACTTCTCTTGTCAGGTAAGAAGACGGTAGAGACGCGCGGCTATGAATTGCCAGCGAAGCACGTTGGTAAACCTTTAGTCATTATCGAGACTGCCGGTCCGCGAGGCAAAAAAGAGGCCGGGATCGACCGAGCTAGAATCGTTGGTCTGATTGTTTTTCGATCCTCGTTCCAATATCAGTCGAACTCACATTGGCGAAAGGATCATAATCGACACCTAGTCGATGTCGATGACCCGATGTTTGCTTGGGGAAAGTCCAATGAGCGTTGGGGCTGGGAAGTCGAGTCCGTAAAGGTAATTGAGCCGCATCAGAACGCGCCAAAGAAAAAAGGCATCGTATTTACGTCTGCGTGTACGATCTCGATTTAGATTTGCGCCTTTACCACGCTTACAACATCTCGGATTTTTGACCACTCCTGATTGCTTAGCGCCACCTGATAGACTGAAATATCATTTATCGCCATGACCGCGTTTCCAAGCTGGTAGTCATGAAAATTGTATTCGTCCTTAACAGCATACCGAACTACGCAGTTTTTCCCATCGCTATCGGTAAAAGAAAACAAATTCCCGAACCCATTAAGTGACCAAACATCGGCGCCGATGATTGGATCGACAACTGAGAAATCGGAAGACTCACCAGACGAGTGCATGTGAAGCGCAGATTTGAAAATACTGACGATTTCATTCACTTGTTGTGTATTGAGCGTCCGATTATCAAATTGACCATGTTGCATCGGAGGCAGCGGCGACCAAGTCGCCGGTACTTCGTTTGTTACGCCAAGCCATTTCAATGTCGCAGGGATAATCGATTGGCAATTTCGAAGTGAAGTGTGAGTAAGCACCGTCCAGGCTTTACCTCTGAACGTCATTAAATTTCTTTTTCGAAAATCCTCGGTTAAAACTTCCCATTTTTCGTGTGGATCTCGCCCATCTATAAATAGAAACCGATTGTTAATCCCAGATTGATAGTCTGGACGTGTTATTCGTTCGTGCGGGAAAGCATCCATTTGGGAGCGCAGTTGGCTGCCGCGCACGCCAAAGTGCCAAGAGACCATCTCCGCAAAATATTTTTCTAAAGGCGAGGAATTGTCATAGCTAACAGGGTCAGAAATATCCGGCGACTTTGATGATTTGACAGATTCTGACCAAAACTTATTTTCGTGTTTGAAGGCTTGTAAAATGCGCTTTGCTGCATGTCGAGAAATTCGCAGGTGAAATCTTTGATTACCATAGTCAAGTAGGCAACGGTCACAGGCCCGCTCGCAATCACAACCGTTTGTTTGACCATCTATTCGATCGGCGACTCGGCTTAGTGCTGTTTCAAACCACTCATCTCGCCGGTGCCACAATTCTTTTATCGTTCCCGAGCCGCCTTCAATAGGATCGTAAAATATTAAAAAATTCTCGCGGTCATTGAAAACATCAGCAGCAATACCTTCACCGCGAGGTCCAAGTTCGCAGACCTCACGTGCGGATCTCAGGAGAGCTTCCAAAAGCGATCGATGAATGTCGATGTCCGAATCTTCAAAATCACCTTCAAAACCAAAGACTGGTGGTAGCCTTAGCTCGATAGCGTCAGTTCGCTCTCTTTCAGCCATTAGCACTACGCCTGATTGATTTTGCCCGTTGGCCGGCGGTTGATTGAAACGAGGGCATTTTCTTGAGTGCCATTGTGCCGGAGTGTCTTGATCGGCTTGTCGAGGTGGTGTCCTTAGGGCTGAACATAGTTCGCAGTATTCGTAGGTCTCCGCATTGCCAAATCGGCTAGGTGAAACAATTTGAATAACTCGAGTATTTGAGCGCTTGTGCAAAAGAGCTACGCCGGCTGCTGGGTTGACACTCGCTTCTTCCGAGAGCGTATCTAAAAATGTACCATTATCAGCAGTAATATAGGTTTGAATATCTAGACCAGCAACGCCGCGGTCTTCAGAATCGTCGCCAATGGCGCCGTCTCGAGTAGCATCAACCTTGATTGGCTGAAGAGGAGTTAGGTTGATAGTGGCTGTTGAAGTTGAAGTACAACTTGGACACACGTCTTCAATATTCTTAGAAATGAAATTGTGATCCCGACAAACTCGGATTCGGTCTGGAATCTTTCCCTCGGCTTCGACCCTAAAATAGGCAGGTCTAAATTTGCCCCCAAGAGCCCATACAAATCTGTCTTTTTGTGCACTTGGTGCCCAGTCTCTATGTGCTTTGAATTTGTCGTCAAGAACCTCGTAGGGGTCCTCTTTACTTGAAAAGCATGTGAGCGCGAGTGTGTCTCCTGGGAACTCATACCTAGGTAAAAATCCGCGATCAGCCAGAAAAAACAAGGGAGCCCAGTCTCTAACTGACTTGTATCCGTTTTGTCGATTGAAGCCCAAATGAGTTAAAAGTTGGTTCCGTGCTCTTTTTACAGCGCGGCTAGCTTCGTCTCCTGAAGCTCCACCAATAGTTAGGTTTGCGGCACTTGCCTTTCGAATTTCGACAACCAGTTGTTGGTAGCGAATGCACCAATAGTCAAGAATTGGCCTAAGCCTGCCCTCAACGCCCAATCCGATTTTTTCTATATCCTCGGGATTACAGTTACTAAAGACTCGGTTCAGTTCATCCTTTTTTTCAATTGCGTGTCTTGATAGCGGCACGATCAAGCGCTCTGTAAATCTCGTTGGACTTGGTACGGCCTCAAGACTCATTTCTGACTGTGGACTACTGTCATCAAACATGAGGTTCCGCCAAAACCTTAGCGATTCCAAAATTTCAGATGGTGCTGTTTCAAGCAAATGCGCGTAAACGTGACGCGAAATTACAAGCTGGTTGTCAATTGGCATGATGAGGCTTCCAATTCGACCTTTTATCAGCCGATTTGGCTCATCAAAAAACATCGAGTCGTATGGCGAGGCTCGAGTGTGGGTGATCGCTAGACCAGCTTTCGATTCCCTGCCGGCTCTACCAATTCTTTGTCGGTAGCTCGCCGGGCTAGGTGGAACATTTCGCAAAAGCACTGCCGGCAATTTTTTAAGGTCGACACCCATCTCTAAAGTTGGGCTAGCGACAACTAGATTCACTTCAGCTGAGCCTGGCGATGAATTGTTAAACAGGGCTTCAATCTTTTGTCTTCGTTCGCCTTCCACCCAGCCTGAGTGTTCGACAGCATGAAGTGGCGTTGACTCGCGCACGAGATGGCCAAGCCGGTAGTAGAAAAACTGCTCTCTCGTTTCTAAAGGCAAGATTGTCATCGCGCCGTCGCATCTGGAGTTGATACATGGACCGCCACTCGCTATCTGACCTTTCGGGATAAATCGAAGTCTTCGGCACTTTGGGCATTCATGGATATCGCCCTCAGTCGCCAACATGAAAGATGAGTCTTGGAGCAGCCAATGGTTGTTTTCCTTTCTCAGGTAATTGTAGTTTTGAAGGATGTTTAAAAACTGCTCTGCTAGGGTAATCCGGTCTTCGTCTGCACGAGTGTTAAAATCGGGAATAATTTTTGAGATTTGGGACTCAAAGAAAGAACGCCCTTTGTTTGCAAGAAGAGCCATGCGTCCGTTGCCGGCGGGTCCATCGACGTTTGCGATAAACCGGGTTCTAAGTCCAGTGGCCCGAAACTTATCGAGCATAACTCGAATGAGCCATGTTGCGGTCTCTTGCGAAAAGTCAGGCGACACTTTTGTTAAATCGCCGGCTGCCTGTTTAATTTCAGTTCCGTTTCGTCCTCGATAGTCAACGGCGATGTAGCATACAATCTCGGGACTAGTTTGAGATGTGCTTTCTGTCGTGAGAGTAGGCCGAATGAGGTGTTTGTCTAGGGCCTTTTCTAATTCAGTCATCTCAGCTGAATTGGGCTCAGTCGAAAGATTTCCAATAGATCGTTTGTCAAAGTACTCTGTGCGCAATTCAGCGTCGGCAAGTGTTAGCCATGCCGCCTGTCTTCGTTTGTCTTTCTCAGCAGCGGGGATCAGTTCGACGGGTATCTGAGCCGCGCACCAATCAAAAAAAGGCAGAAATGAAAAGTTACCGACGAGTCTCTTTACAGGCTGAGTTTCAGTGTACTTTGCAAGTAGCGAAAACACCGCAAGGCGGTGCGATCGCTGGTTCGAAAACCCTGCCTGCAAAGCAACATCCTGGCGCGAGTCAGCAAACACAAGAAGGCGTCTTTCATTCTGGTCTGCATGCCTAAGTACTGATGCCGAGAGATTGGTGATATTAGATGATGCTCCAGAGAGAATCGGTCTAATCTGTTCGCCCATAGGGTTAACAGCTGCGCAGAACGGGCATCGGGTGAACCCGCGGCCTGTTCCATCCTCGTTTTGGTCAATGTTCAGTACGAAGAGTCTTTTTGCACCTTCTTCAGGCGGTGGAGTGGCCCTACCTCGTCGTGCGCGCGGTACAGGTTCTGCAAGAATTAAACTTCGTTCTGTGTCTGTTCTTATGTCAATGAGGTCTGCGCCTTCAAACGGCTCCGTCGTTATCCACACTGCGCCGGGCTCTGCGCCCGGTTTACGTCCATTGTTATCAAGTAGGTTCCCTGACTCATGAATCCTTGCAATCCAACCGTGTGCGCCACATTCGCGGCATAATCCTATAGAATAGTGTGGCTCGGATTCACTCTTCGGCGCCAAAAAGTCAAATTGACGTACACCAATCGGCGAAGATACTCGAATCGCTCCGCTTACAAGAAGGTGAGCTCGATGTTCAATCGACGGTTTGTCGGCCTTTCTATCACTGGGCCAAAGGGTCTTGAGAACCGTTTGTATTTCCAAGGCATTTTCTGTCTCAGAATTCGCCTTGCGAGAGGCATCATTTGGTAGCCATCGTTTGGCCGCATCTTCGATTGACCGACCTCCCCAAAAGGAATGCATTAACGCATCTTCTAAATTGCGCTTTGTTTCAACTGTCAGTTTTTCGAGATCGAAAGAGAATTGCGGCGGTGCTTTGGGTTCATGGCTATCTGGAAATCCGACAATCGAATCTTGAGAAAACTCGGTCCCAAAAAAACGACTGGCAAACCGAATCAGTTTTTCTTTATCAAGCTGTTCTTTGCCAGTTGTGGCGGACGCGGCGATTGCGTGCAGTTGCTTGGGTAAGACCTTGGCTGCTTCACGAAGTCGTCGGTTGAGGTATGCGACTTCCGCTCCCTTGACGCCAATGTAGGTGTGAAGTTCGTCGTAGAACATCCACCGAAGCCGCGAGTTTCCTGAGCTCTCAACCATTTTCTTAAATTCACCACGAAGAAGCATGAGTTCGAGCATCTTGTAATTTGTCAGAAGAATTGTAGGTGGGTTGGTTTGCATTTCCATGCGATCTTGAATCGCGATTTCACCAGAATAGACTTTTGCGGTGATGCCCCAAGCAGGGTCCAATAGAGGAATTTTGCCACCTTCAGTTTCGGTTAGTCGTTTGTGTTGATCGTTAAGCAAGGCGTTCATCGGGTATATGAGAATCGCTTGTAGACCTTTTTGGGACGGCGACTTAAGCAGATCGCTAATCATTGGCACTAAGAGTGATTCGGTTTTGCCGGTACCTGTACCCGAAGTGAGCACAAGATTCATTTGCGACCCATTGCCTAGCTTAGTCCAGCTTTCTGCTTGGTGGGGGTAAGGTGAGGAGAAGGGGAGTCTTGCAAGGATACGTTTGTCGATTGGAAAGTCTTCTTTTTTTCTCCCGTCAGGTTCTATTCGGGTGACTTCAACATAGGGACCTCTAAAAATTGGACTCTTTGGCGAACTTGCAAAAGTGGAAATCGCAGTGCGGAGATTTTCATCTCGCACTGGAAACTCTGAGAGAAAATAATCGCGGTAATCCGCCAAAACTTTCTCGGCCAAAGAAAGTGCATCGCCACCAGTATTGCTCGAGCGTTCTTTGCCCATAACTAGTTACTACCAAACTTCTTCATATATTCATCAAACAACGCCAAGATTCTGTCGCGATTCAGTGGATCTAGAGTTCCGCGATCAGATTCCTCATTCTCATCTGTCTCAGCTTCTTGCGACAATGCAGTTGATTCCCCAATTTGATTTTGGTCTTGGAAAATTGATTTAAAGTACGTCGACAGAATATGCGATAAATGGTCACGATTGAATGCACCACCAGTTGCAATTGAATAGGCGACGGCGACAAGCGCATTTAGTTCTTCCGCAATCACGCCGCGCTCTGAAATACTAGTAGGTAATGCAGGTAGGTTCTTTGCGTCACTTGTTGCGTAAAGCTCTTTTAGGGCCTCTTTGCCGAGCAGTAGTGCCATTTTCTGCGCAACTTTAGGCATTAGTCTGCTGTTTGGCTTCACAACAAATATTTTTTCAACCTGCGGAATATTGCAGTTCACCGCGCCGAATAGCCTCATATTTGCGTCTGCGACGAGTGAACCTAAGCATGCAAGTTGCCACAGTCTATTTTCGAAACTGCTAACCGGTGAAAGTATATATGCTGAGTTGCCTAGAACTATTCCTGGGGGCACCATTGCAATCAAAAGAGTTCGTGCGTCGGTTGATCGTGCAACATTTCGCCAAGCGATTCGCCATTGTTTGTATACTGGAAGTCCGTTGACGCTACCCAGTGCCTCCGCGTCTTGCTCTTTCACATACAAACTGACATATGGTTTAAATCTTGGTCCCGCATTTTCGGGAATCGCAGCGAACTTAGTCTTTGTACCTTCGCCTTCAAAGGAAGCGTCCTCTTGTTGAAAGTAAGGCTTCCAAATATGAAAGTGACCGCCGCGCCAGACTGGGACGTATCCGACCTGGTGGGTAGTCATCTTCTTGACGATCTCTGGAAAATCGTTGCTGAGATGAAAGTCATTTTTACTTGATTGAACTTGTTTCGCCGGAATCCACTCGGCACATGTGTGGCCAGTCTTCGCAATAGCGGCGAGAAACTCAATGCACTTCTCTGATTTGACCTCAGGCAGTGCTAAGTCTTTTGCAAAGGACTCAACTTTTTTCCACGAAAGGGTAAGGAGTGCTGGTTTCTCGACTGGGATGCTGCCTACAGCTTTTAAATGTCTAGGACGATCTAGATTTAAGTAGTCGTCTGTATTTCGCATTCGAAATACAGCGTCCATCGACTCAGATTTCTTACCTGCCTCAAAAGTGCAGACACCAAAGGTGTAACTTGCATGTACGGACGAGAAGAACTTCTTACCAGCATTTTCAAAGCCAATTAGTCTGCTCCAACCTAGTTCGTCGCGCAATAACTTACGAATCTCAAACGAAGTGCCGTTAATCCACAAAGACTGTGGCAAAAGCATTGAACAACGTTTGCCAGCAATTCGTTTCGCCTGTTCAGCAAACGGACGATAAAGGTCAGCTTCACGAGTAAGTGTCGAATAGTCGCCGCTTTCTTTCAGAAATGTGCTGAACTGTCTGTCCTGGAGATATTGTTTCTCGTATTTAACGTCATTCGATATCAATCTAGCGGTGGTAAGATCCTGTTTAACTTTTTCAGCGCTGAATCCTTTGGTGCCAGACAAAGGGTGATATCGGCCCCAAAAATCAGATTCGCCTACATCACTCAAATCCCAAGGCGGGTTCGCAACAACAATGTCTGGCTTTTTTCCATCTAAGAAGAGTTCTGGGAATTCAACTTCCCAATGAAAGAAACTATTTTGATATCCGATTCGAATTCCGGCTTTCAGCGCTTCGACTTCTGGACCAGGTTTTAGTGGTTTTTCATCTATTCCCAAAAGTCTTGAGACAATTCTGTAGTACACCGCTGGTGTTGGATAGTGCTTCATTTCAGCATGTGGCCAGAAGTACAGTGCAGTCGCCAAATCCCCAACAATCCGCATTTTTCTAAATGCTGGAAGCTTTTCGACTGACTTTGCAAAGTCCAAGTCTGTTTTGAGAAGCAGTGTTTGGGAATCTGTGGGCTCACGCAAAACATCGCCGAGCTGGTGACTGAATAACGCTTCCTGACGATTTACATCGACAGATTTCCAGGACTCTTTAAGAAATTTCGATCGTTCCTTTGAAATGGATCTAATCTGCGATTCGGCGGCCATATTGAGTTTGGAAATCAATTGATCGCCAGGTGTCGATTCACTCCACAACCTTTTGATCGCTTTCAAAGACGCTGGGATTTCGCCAAGTTCCATTCTTTCGCGATTGGCTGGTGTTAAGATTGCGCTAAGCGGCTTCTCGCCGGGATTAATCCATCTTGGGATAGAACCTTTATCGTGCGCAAAAAACCAAGTGCCGACTATGGCATTGCCTGGACGAATCTTGTGATTTAAAAATGGCAAGGGGAGTTCAGGCGTAGCGCATTCCTGCCAAAGAGCTGCACGTGCTAGTTCGACCGCGTCTGACTTTAAGTCGACACCGTAAACCATCCGTTCAACCACTCTTCGTTTGCCGTGTTGAAGAAGTCTTCGCTTCTCGCGGTCTGGAAGGTTATCAAATGCAGATCGGGACTTAATGCGTTTTCCTTCTAGGAGTTCCGAAATGGCAACATATTCCCCTGCGATCTGCACAGCTTGCGCGACGATGCCTGCACTACCAATACTGGGCTCAAGAATGCTTAGTGAAAGGATGTCTTCGGTTGCACCTTTCATTGCCAGAGGTTCAATAATGCCGCGAATTCCTTCGGCCGCAATTACTGCACCAAGTGCTGCGTTGGTGAAGTGCGACCCTGTTTGTGAACGAACAGATGATCTAGGATTCATTCGAAATCGAAGACTCTCATTTCCAAGTTCAGATTCTCTTTTCGCATTCGGGATGGAGAGCGCATCAGCGTCCCTTTTGGTCATATAAAAGGGTTCATCTTTGGCCTTTGCGCAAACCTTTACGCCTGGACCCTTTAAAATCTTAGGATCAAATTCAAGGAGCCACTGGTAGATTTCACCTAAGTGATTCACTTGCAAAGATGAAAAGTCACAATATTCGTAAACCTTTACTCCTCCACGCTGCACTGGAACTCGCGAAATTTCGTCAATGACAAGCGCCATGATCGCGTCTGGAACTTTTAGGGTTGAAAGCGTGGGAATCTTTCTCGCTTCAAATAATTGACCGTTAAAGGGCGGGATTGAAATGCCATTGACAGAATTCGAGCCCTTTCTGCAAAGGTCAAAGAGGTCGGTGATGCTATCCCAAATGAAGGTGGTTTCTTTAAGCCACGCTTGGTTCCGAATAAAGCTTAAATTAGCGGCGCGCTTTCGGACAAAATAGGTACTGTAAACGGGTAGTGCGCCACCACCTGAGGCCCATTTGGCTTCAACCTGAAATTGACCTTTAGCCTCTGCAGAGAAAAGAAAAAGCAGGCGATAGAGGTATCGCGAACACTCGACTCGAATTTGTTCCGCTGAGGTTGTGGGTCTCTCCGTGTTCGTTTCGGGTAGACGAGTGCGATTTGATTTTGTTTTCTTATTATTGAGTTCATCTACATTGACGCTATTTATAGCAGCAGTCGCAAGTAGCTCCATCGCATTCTTAAAGCGAGTTCTCAATTCTTCAATAGGGTAGGAATTGAACGATGTTCCCTTTGCCGTGTCGGCTGCCTTGAGCGGATTGTTCTCGATAGGAAGAAAGAATGCCGGCGAAAAAATTGCTGGCAAAACTACTTCGGCCCTATCGCGAGCGGCGGTGTTCTCTAAGACTCTATTGAAGTACACTGTGAATGACGCAAATGTCGTCCCTCGTCGCCGCCACCAAGTGACGCCACCTGGGAATGATTGGAGCACAAATGGATGTTCTTCATTTAGCAAAACCTCTAGTAAAGAATCTGGTGCTGAGTCGAATCGAATGAACTCATTCGGCGTTAACTTCCCGTTATCCAGTGCTAGTACATGCTCGCTATGTCGTGAGCTCATTATGACGATTGGTATGCGAATCGAATCAAGTGGGCCATCGTCACCAGGCGCACTAAAGTCAAACTCAAGTGCGGGCAGAGTAATGTCCTTTTTGTTGAATGAAATTGATATTGGCGACATTGCCTCTGATGGCCATGAGAGTGCGGCAAGCCATTCTTTTGTGATTGTGAAAGCCTCCTGTGGCTGACTCCACATTTCTTTGTTTGCGGACTTCCGCATGAGCGATGTCCAAGCACGCCGGTCGACCGTCACTTTTGTCGCAATCGCTTCCTTGAGGCTTTCGAACTTCTTTTGTCCCTTTTGGGTAAAAAGTTGATCGAGTAGGCCGGGTTCGAAGAATCGATCGTTTTCATATTCTGCAAATGTTCTTAGCATCGGTGCCTCAATTCTCGTCTCGGACTATCACGCCAAGTATTTTGTCATCGTGTTTCAGATTACTATTAAGTTTCTCATATCGATCGGTAACCCAATCACGGTGCGCGCGTCGAGGCGCTGCTCGAGTGATGTTCGTTCTGCCAAGTTCATGTAGTTCTTCACTTAGTACCAATATCGCCGCATCTGCCGGTTGCGTTATCCAGTTAGTTTGTTTTTCAAATAGGTAGAGATTCAATCCAGCTTTTGATCGCACAATGAACAGTACTTGCGGCTTCTGTGATTGAATATTAGAGAGAACTACATTTACCGATTCGCGGCTTTTTGTTTGCCAGTAGGTCGCTTGTTCAAGCTCGTCCCAAATTGCATGGGCCCATGAGAATACTTCGGTCGATTCAGTGTAGACGCAGTCTTCTTTTGTCTTGAGAGCAAGACTGATTTTCTTATCAGATCGCTTTTGCTCTGGCCGAATTCGGCCCCAAATTTCGGCACCGGCGCTACCGACAATTTTTGTCGCAGCACTATTTGTTTCTATGGAAACTTCTGCGGTTCCGCTTTCGACCCAATATGTTTGGAGAATATTAAACAGTTTCGATTTTACGCGGGACAAGAGGTCGACATCTAGGTCAACTTCCTTTTGGGTAGCCCAGGACAAACTCTTAATGCTCGCATTATCAGCGAAGTCATAGTCTTTTCCTTTAAACTTGCTCGTTAGTGAAACGTCGTATTGGTCCGGCGAAAGTGTGTCAGCTTTCTTTAGCGTTGAAGTAACTTTTGAAATCAAATCCATTTCACTTTGTTCATTGATAGCGAGCGCTTCAAGAACTGGGACTAGCGAGTTATTTAGTGCGTTGGCTTGCTGTACGAGAAAGCCGTATAGCCGTACAATCGATAATGTGTCAGAAAGTACACTTTGCGCCGACTTGGAGTCCTTGGATTTTGTCCATTTGACTAGGCTATCTTCATACGGCGTTAAAAGATGAATTATCGGTTTATGCTCTTGCCCCATCCGGTCGATACGCCCGTTTCGTTGCTCTAGGCGATAGGGCCGAAATGGTAGATCGTAGTGAAGGAGCCGATGGCAATTGTGTTGAAGATCGACGCCTTCAGAAAGCGCATCTGTTGCGATGAGAATCGTTTTGTTTTGCGCCTTAAACTTTCTAAGTGACAGTTCAAGTTCCTCTCGATCAGCACCGGTCGCAACTAGGACCTTTCGATCAAAGCGACTTAATTCGTTAAATCTTTTTGCCAGGTACCTAGCAGTTGATTCGAATTCCGTGAAAATGATGAAGTTATCATTCTTAGGCACGTCAGTTTTAAGATAGTTAAGGAGCGTTTCAAATTTTGAATCTTGCTCTTCCAGTTCCTTTATAAGCTTCGATATTTTTTCTTTGTTCTTTGCTCCGGCAGGTGTTTCTAAAAATGAAGACACCATCCCGTCATCTGAGATGTCGTCTTCTCGGTCATCAACACCCTTAAGATTTAACGTGTCGGAAAGTGCTTGGGGGGATGACATGAAGCGCTTTAAAAGCACTATTCGGAGCAGTTCTCGCGGGGATTGTTTGTCTTCAGTTGAAATCGCTTCGACGAGCTTATCGATTTCATTTGCGATGTTTTCCCAGTTTTTGTGTGGGTGAAATCTCATAAATTTTGGTTCTGGCGCGAGCGCGGCACTTGCGTGTGATAAATCTCGTCTTAACCGACGAATCACGATTGGCTTTGCTGGCTTCGGTAATAGCGGATTTTCTGTTTTTAGCAGATCGATTAGTGATTGAAACGACGCAGGATTTCCGTCATGGGGAGTGGCCGACATGATTACTAGGCCTTTTGTGCTTTGCGCGAGCTCCCTTGCGAGTCGCGCACGCATCGCAACCCCTGACGGAGCATCACTTCTGTCGGCTACCCGATGGCACTCGTCTATAATTACTAAATCCCAGGGTGATTCTTTTAGTCTGGAACGAATGAACGGCTGTTTGGCCCAGTCTAAACTCACTACGACTCTGTCGAGTAGTGTGAACGGGTTTTCATTTGCGTTGAGTTGCATTGATCCGTAAACGTTTGCGAGATTGTCGCCGTCTATTGCAGAAAACGATAGCCCGAATCGCTGATTAAGTTCGGGCATCCATTTTTTGTTTATAAGCTGAGCCGGGCAAACAATAAGCACCCGTTTGGCCATTGAGCGAGCAAGAAACTCGTTTATTATCACTGCGGCTTCGGTGGTTTTTCCAAGACCGACGTCGTCGGCAATCATAAGTCGCGGATGTTTTTGTTCGAGTGCGAAGTGAAGTGGAACGAGCTGTCGATCGATTTCCTGTATCTTGACCGCAGTCGACCAAAGAAGACGGTCTTTTTTAGCCCAAGAGGGAAATCGCAAGAAAGGCAGAATGGCAAGCCGAAGAGTTGTTGGGTCCCATGAGGCGCGTTCGTCGTCTGAAGGGAAAATTAGGGCCTGATTGTTCTCGATTACTTCAATCGAACTTTCAGGTGTAAGGGCGCGAGCAATTTTCACTCGGCCGATGGCCTTCTGCTGAATAGGGTCATGCGGTAAAAGTTCGAGATGAGTTTTACTAATCTCTTCAACAATCCAATTAAGGCTGCGCCAGTTAACGAGTGAACCTACTGCTAAATCTTTCGCGGCCACACATCCTCCGTGATGTTCGGTGCTATTTGACTAAATCGCTCGTAATGCTAAAAAATGTACAATCTTAATATCGGCATTATCAGAATGAGATCCACAGACGTTGGCCCAGTTGGGTGATTGCAGTCTTAGTTCTATTTGTTTGGCGGGGCTAGGTCGCGGTGTTCGGGACTTCCGCAAGAATCGGATCAAGTCTTTTCAAGGCACGAACGTTTTAATCTTTATGAATAGATCTATTCCAAAACCGGCTGATATGGCAAATAGCCCAAATTTAAATTTAAGTGGGCACTTTAACATAGCGACAGCTCGAAAATTCCCATTCTCGTCGTCGGCGCCGGCAATACCATCACCCATCGGGCCAATGGAAATCGCGATTGCGAGTGAGCCAGCGAATGTAAGAATAGAGCTCAACATGCCTAAACCTGAAATGAGTGTCATTTACATCGCTCCTACACATGAAAAAGAAGGATTCAGTTTAATACCATTTGTGGATTGCGAGTCGAGTAGCGGGAAAGGATTCGATTGAATTTTTGTATTGAGTTCGACTCTGGACTCAGCTTACTGCGATAAACGGATAAGCTATCCAGTCTTAGCTTTGAATGCGCGGATTGTTTTTGAAATGGCTTTGCTACTTACTTGCGGTACGCCACTCGCTGCGAGATAGGTGTCAGCGGCGACTTTTACCAGCGGAGCGATGATTTCAGATTTTAGCTGTCTGATCTTTTCATAGCTGAATTCTTCGACGATCTGTTCGGACATCACAAACTGCTCGCCAACAGGGATGCCAGAAACAAACACCTGTCCCTTCACGGTAAAGCGCTTCGAGTTCTTAACAGCGCCGAGATGGTCTTCGATGTAGTCAAAGTATCGAATTTCAACGATCGGGCCAGTCGGTGCTTGTGGAAGGTTTACTCCACCGTCAGCTCTGTCTGTTGATTCGATTTGCTTAGATGCGCTTCGCACATTGAGCGCAATCCAGGCTAGCAGGCCCGCATTTAATAGAAGTGTAAGTGTGATTGCGATGTGTCCAAGTTCCATATGTTCAGTCCGATCTTGGTACTCGTTTTTAGGCCACTTTGCTGAGCTTGAAACTGACTTGATATCTGAAAAACTCTATGTCACGTGCGACTTTCAATGCTCGGCGGATATTGATGTCATCCTCCATCGCTATTATTACGCCACGGACTTTCTGATCTGGCTCAGCAAGTTCCTCAAGAACATATCCCATGTAGCGCTGTACCTGGCCAACTACAGCGTCGTTAGTTCGGCCTTTTTTTAGTTCGACGACGAGAAGTTCCTTTTTATCCTTGCTGATCGCAAGAATGTCGATCCAGCCGTTGTCGACGCGATACTGCTTTCCGACGACCTCGCCATCTTCTTCGTATATGTCATATTTTTTGCTAAGGTCTGTTTGATTCCAATTTTCAACGAGAAAGTCTTCTAAGTGTTTTTCAAGTACAAACTCAGACGGGCTCTCGATTTCCGGACTGCTGGTTGTCACAATCGGTGCAGACTGACCGCCAATAAGACGGTCAATTTCCTCTGCATATCGCGTGATATCGCAGACTGTGCCAATCGCGCCCGTTGAGTTGCGCAAAGGTTCGCTCATAGATTTTCTGTCTACAGGGTTAGGGAACCACTTTACGAGTCTGCGGTGAGGAAGCGTCTTGCCAGGGTGGTAACTGTATTCAGATATGATTTCGCCAACCATATATTGGCCTTCACCATTTGGTGAAAGCACAATCGAACCTTTTGGTAAGCCCTTCGCGATTGTCCATAATGCCGCGCAAGCGAGACCAGCGGTAACTTTGCTCTTTTCTGGATGTTCTTTGAGGTAATTTGGAATATTGTCGCGGTTGAAGTCCCGCCATTCTTCTGGAAGTTTGCCCGACAGATTTATTGCTGAAAGAAAGTCGGTACCTATAAAGCCACCTTCCAGGCATTCTTCGGCGTAAATTGACTTACGGCCCAGCATTACTCGGTTGTAGCTTTTCATATTGGTGTCCTTTAACTTGCTTTTTTAGTGTATGAATTTGAAAGCCGCTCAATCTCGGTTGCCATCTGCTCACGAAGCTTCTGCGGGCTGGCGACTTCCGCACTTGAACCCATCCCAAGTATCCACCTTACAAGTTCATCATTCACGCGGACTTCTAGGCTTAAGCGGATGCCGCTTGCGGTGCGGACGGAGCGTTGGGACGGGTGCCATTGGCGTTCGGCGATGTAAGAGGCCATTGGCTCTTTTATGTTGATTTCGACTTTTGCGATTTCGCCTTCTCGGTAAACGGCGAGAGAATCTTTTTGGAAATGATCGAAATCAAAACCTTTTGATGTGTATTCTTCATCACTCATCATGGCACGCTTCACACGGGCCACGGCATAGGTTTTCATTTGCTGACTCTCGGTCGCAAGATCCCTTGCGATCAGATAAATTCCAGAGTCTGCAAAGTAAAGCATCTCTGGTCCGACTTTGCGTGTTGCTACTTGCCCTGCGCGTTCGCCGCTTGATGCTAGGTAGTCGATATCAAGCACATGGCCTTCAGCGCAGGCTTGGTGAAGGGTATCTAGAATTTCTCTAGGTACTTTTACACCGTAAGAAGCGCGGTGCTTAAAGCCCATGTATTCGGAAAACTCCTTCATCGCTTTTTCGCCTTTTAGACCAAGAAGCTTTTCTAAGCGCTGAAACATTGGGTTTAAGACATCTTCTAAAGTTGTTCCGTCAAAAATCCGCATGGATTCGCGAGAGATCGTAAGCGCTAGAAGTTCAACGTAACTAAACGCCACGTCTTTCGAAACGTGCGCCACGCGAGAGAGTTTGTATTTTGAAGGATCTGTTGATTCATCGATGTCTAAAGGGATGAAGGCTTGTTCGATCGCTTTAAGATCTCGGTAAACGGTTTCGCGACTGCAGTTGTGACCTTCGTCATTTAATTTATTTAAGATGTCCCTTGCAGCTAAGCCATTGGCGTTTAGCTCGAGGTGATGAAGGATACGAAGGATTCGTGAGACCTGCCGGTTACGCATGGTTATTCATCGGCCATCTCGACCAATGTCCTTAAGATTTGTTGGTTAATGAAAGTGAACATGTCTCATCCTGGTATTTTTCGATTGCTCGTTGCCCACAATATGTAACGTAATCCTTCTTCGTTTCACATGAGGTCACGAGTCATATTTTTTTCGAAGAAATCGCTAAGGGAAGCATCAAAACGAAGCGTCGTGGCCTCTGGTGACACCCAAAAAATGGTAAGAGAAAACTGCAGGATCCAAGCTTTGTAATCAGCGCGGAGAAAATTGAGGCGCAAGGGACTTTGAAGAGTCTTATTGTTTAGTTCTAGTGATCAAAATCCGATCCGTCTAATATGTCATCTCGTATTCATCCTAGTGAAACTTATAGGCCCACTACATCTCGCGGAGAAATTAAAGTTTACGAGGCGTTGGTGCGACATCTGCCCCAAGGCTGGCAAGCGTGGCACTCCCTTAAGCTCGATACTGGAAGCTATCTTGAAGCGGAAGCGGACTTTGTTGTGGCCTCACCTGAACATGGATTTATTGTTTTGGAAGTTAAATCTGGGAAGATGAGAGTCGAGGACGGGCATTGGTTTCAGAATTCCCATCGTTTGCAACGCGCGCCAATTGATCAGGCGACAAATTTTGCACATCATCTCTCGAACCGAATAAAGCGTGAAACCGGCGAACTGGTTCCCTTTGTTTCAATGGTGGCGTTTCCTGATGTCGACACTCTTGAGGGTAAACCAAGTGACGATCTTGTTCGCTATTCAATTACCGGAAAAGATCTTGGCGAAATAGCGACAAAACTAAAAGCAACGCTCGAGATTGCGAGTGGCAATGGTCGGAATCCGCCAAAAAGCGCTGATTGGATTAAGCTCATACATAGGCTTTGGGGCCACACATGGACGACTAAGCCGTCGCTCATCTCTGATGTCTTGGAAATCCCAATCAAGCTAACGGACACCCAACTTGCAATTTTGGATGGACTAGTCGAGAACCCTGCGCTGTTAATTGAAGGAGGGCCGGGAACTGGTAAAAGCTTTATTGCAAGAGAAGCGGCTAGTCGCTTCAAGCGCGCGGGCAGAGAAGTCTTGTACCTCTGTTTCACAGATCCCCTAGCGAAGTGGATGAGTTTTGAGTTGAAGGGGAAGGCAACGGTTCGGACGCTTCGACGTCTAGCTGCTGATTTGGCTGGAGTCAGTCCGACGAATAGCGATGATTGGGCGTCCGTTACAAATAGGGCGATCGAATCATGGTCTGCGAGTGATGTGGCCAATCCCTTTTTGAAGTGGCTAAAAGAGGCAAAACCTGTGGTGCTACTTGATGAGTCACAGGATCTGGCTGAGGATGATTGGCTTTTGGTTAATCAGATTGTTAATGATCTTGGTAAGCCTGGGGAACTTTCACCGATCTGGTGGAGCTTTGCGGATAGTGACCAAACCATATTGCCCTTCGCGAAACTAGAGATCAGTTTCTTTCCTGCGCGTTTCCGGTTGGGGCCATCATATAGGGCGCCGTTGGATCTTGTGAATGCGAATGGACTATTTAGGGAGGCGAGTCAGTCTAACGAGCCGCTGACAGTATTGCATGAAAGAATAGTGCCACTCTTTCGCAACGAGAAACTATCTGGTCCGGTCGCCAGACTAAAGTGGACTGAAACGAAGGATGATTTAGACAATGAAGTTCGAGTCGCGATCGAAGTAGATCAGTTGATAAAAGAAGGCTTTAAACGAAATCAGATTGCGGTTTGCTCGGTTCGCGGACGCGATGAAAAGCGGAGTCTCAATGGTAAGACTCGGATTGGTTCTCACCCATGTGTACCTGCTGACCACGATAGTGCGCCGCTATCTTTGATTGTTGATACATTTGCTCGATTGAAAGGGCTTGAGCGTCCAGCGATTGTCGTGACAGACATTCATTTGATGCAACCTGGGCGCGAAGCTGAATTGATGAAACGTCTTTATGTAGCAGCTACTCGCGCACAGATCTGTGTACGAATTGTCGGTCCGATTCCAATGCGAAAAAAGGGAATAGGTCACGCTGCTTAAGACTTAAATTTTGTGAGCGCACAGCGCGTTTCGAGGACACATGCCAGAGCTTAAAGATATCGACGGCTACCTGGAAGAAATGTTCGCCGCCTTAGCAAAGAAAAAGTTCGCGAAATTTGATGCTGTCCATGGTGAACTCATGAAAAGTGGCCTAGTCGGTTGGCATGATACGCCTCTCAGGCTCGATCTTTTGGAGCTCTGTGAGAATGGTGATTTCTCACGCGCAAACTACGCTCTCGCAGCGGGGATTGCTCCACTCGATGACGATCAGCTTTTTTTGCATGCATGCAGCTACGGCAAACCGAAGGATATCGATGCGGTCCGCTATGCGGCATACAGAGAAAATGAGGACGGAGGCAGCTTCGATTCTAGCACCGATCTTACGCCATCAGCTCTCATCAAAGCGACATTCAATCTTCGTCAAATGAAGAATTTCGTTCACGTTTTGCCATTGATTTTACGTGATTCGGAAGAAGTTGATTCCGATCTATCTGAAAGTGATGATTTGAATCTGACCGACATCATTCGCTATTTTGAATCGAAAGACTCAAAGTATCTTAGGGCCATATTGGCCAACCGCAAATTCAAAAAAGCGACGCTTTCTAGTGCGGTGTTTGTTTGTGAGTCAGTGTCAGCGATCAAACTGCTGGTGAAACACGGCGCCGACGTTCATACACTTGCAGGCAACACGAGGAAGAACTTGTCCATTCGTGCCGTTGAGTGTGGAAATATTGATGTGCTCAAATTTGCTCTCCAACAAAACGTTTCTCCGTTTCAGCTGGATAGCTTCGGCGATTCAGCATACACGAAGAGCCGTGTGCGAAAAAAAACGGCCGCTATGGCAAAGGTTTGCATCACGTGGGGCAAGCGACATCCCAAATTAGTACAATCATTGGTGGACACAGCGCTGAGAAAGCGGCGCAAGCGAGATTTTGTACTTCTCGAAGGTTTAAAAAAAGACGGCCTGCTTAACAAGGTACAGACAGCGGCAATCGCAAACGCAAAGAAGCAGATTAAAATTAACGATAAGCTGCAGGGTTTATATGCCGCAACTTCCTTCCAAGCAAACATTCCAGATGGCGAGCTCATCATTCGAGTTGATCAAATTTGCCCGGCCCTTGACAGTTTGATGGCGCTTCATGGCGTGCAGTGCGCTTGCTATATCACTGCAGATAACCCTGGATCGAAGAAAAGCACGGAAGAGAAAAATACGAAGGCGCGGCAGAGTTTGATTTCTGCGCTCAAACGAAAGAAACTTACTTTCTTTACCGGACAAGGTAGGCCTGACAACGGAACTTGGCCCCCAGAGGAGAGCTTTCTTGTTTTGGGTATGTCTTTTAGGGAAACAATGGCTCTCGCAGAAAAGTTCGGACAAACGGCCATTGTATTTATTCACCGAGGCTCGCCAGCGAAATTGGTATTTCGTAATTTTTAGCCAATTATGTGGCGCTTTCGAATTCGAGACGCTCCTCCTGATAGGTGATCGATGAGCAATGCAGAACGACTTGTTAAAGCGATGGCACAGATACCAGGATTTATGCGGGTTCGCTCCACGCGAGAGACCCTGCCTGAGCTAGTGACCTATGCGGTCATTCAAGGAGCCAACATTTTGACCATAGGATCTGGAAAAAAAGAACGCTTCAAAGTCTTGATGGGGAACCGGGGCGCGCATAATAAGGCGCCCCTTGTCGGTCTCTGCCATCGTCTATTTGATCAGCCAATCGAATTTTACATTTGTAAATACACGCCCGCGGGTGCGACCAATTCCAGCGAGGAGCGCGAACTGCAGCGCGCTTTTGGCGAGACAGAAATTGATGGCAAACGTTCCTATGGCGAGGCGATGAAATATCTGCGTGGCCAGCTGGGCTTAAATGAAACGAGTTTGGAAGCAGTGCTTTTGGATTTGATGGAAACTCATGGCGATATTCTCAATCACGCGCTACGGACCGAGTCCACAGCCGAGACAGTTGACCAGTTGTTTAAGGGCTATTGGAAAAAGTCTGCATAGGTAATCTTCGCCTGATCAGCTTACAAATTTGCTAGTAACAGACCAAAGTGCAGGCTGATTTGAGGGTTAAAGTCCGATAAGAAAACGATCTCAAGTAAGCGGGGAAGAGCCAAATGAATTATGATGTTCTCGTTTCAGGTGTAGCCCTCATGATTGGTCTATTCCTAGGATACACTATCGGTGGCCTGCGCAAGAGTAGGGCGCAAATCGCAGAGACTGATTCCGGTTTGATTCCCATTCTGCAAAAAGAGAAAGAGCGCGCTGAAATCAGATTAGGCGAATTGGCCGCTGCGTTGGAACGTAGCAAAATCGAAAGTGCCGAGCGAAAGAAAGAAAACGAATTTTTGCACACGTTGACGGCAGGGGCCAAGAGCGCGGCCGAAGCTGCAGAGACTAAATGTGCGGCCGCAATCGACGCATGGAACGAACTCAAGCCAAAATTTGAAACGGCAAAGTCCGAAACCGTGTGGTTAAAAGAACAGCTTGAAAAGAGCAGTCAGCAGCTGATGGACCTAGAAAAGGTGCTGTCCGATCGTTTCATGACACTCGCGCAAAAGGTTTTGGAGGATCAGAACCAAAAGTTTCAAGACTTCGGCAATAAAAACCTGGGTGGACTAATCACTCCCTTGCGCGAGAAGCTACAGACGTTCGAAAAGCAGATTCAAGACACTTACGCTAAAGAGTCTACCGAGCGCTCGCTGTTACGTCAGCAGGTGGAGGGATTGATCGGCGCACAAGCCAAACTCAGCGAGGATGCCAATCGTCTCTCAAGCGCTTTGCGCGCAGACGTCAAACAACAGGGCAATTGGGGTGAGCTCGTTTTGCGCAGAATTCTTGAAAGTTCTGGTCTGCGTGAGGGGCAAGAATTTGTTATGCAGGGAAAGGGAATGGATTTGAAGGGGGACGATGGCGAAGGCCAAAAACCCGACTATATTATTTGGCTCGAGGATCGAAAGTTCCTGATCGTCGATTCGAAAGTCACGATTCGTTCATTTGAAAAATTCATTCATGCCCAGGATGAAAATTCCAGAGACGAGCACTGGCGCCATTACCTATTAGCAATCGAAGATCATGTGAATGGTCTTTCTGGCAAACACTACCACAGCAACGAAAAGCTAGGGTCGCCCGAATACGTCATGATGTTTATGCCAACCGAAGCCTCCTTTGCGCTGCTCGTAGATCGCAGCCCAGATTTGATTGAAAAAGCTTGGGGTAAGAAAATAATTCTCGTCGGTCCAACCAATCTGATGGCGTGTCTAAAAGCCGTCGACTCGGTGTGGAAATTTAATCGGCAAAACAAAAACGTCGAAGAGATTATGAGTATCGGACAAAAGGCCCTGCACAAGTTTGCTGACTTCACGGCCAACATTGAGGCCATCGGCACGAGTCTAAAAGGTGCACAAACGTCGCTAGATAAGGCCACGGCCCAGCTCCAGGGAAAGGGCGGCATGGTTTCGCTGATGAAGAAGATGAATACTCTTGATGTCCCATCTACGAAAGCGCTGGCGAAATTTGCCGCTGATGTCGATACCGAAGTCGGTGAGCTAAGCGAACCTGGGACTAAACCTGACGGCGCTGCCTAATCCTATTTCATCCGTCGTGAAGCAGTAGAAAGTTTCAGTGCGGTTCCTGAACTCGAGCAGTGATAGGCATCACCTAAAGAAAGGTGCGAAGTGAGCGTTAGCGAGCGAACGAAAGTCAGAATCGCCGAACTTCGCGCCTTACTGCAAGACGGGAAGTTTGATCAATGGCATCTTGCGCTGGTGGGCAAGGCGTTCCCGAAAAAAAGTTCAGACGAACTCGCTGAATGGATTCTTTCCAATAAGAACGAAGCCGCAGTGCTGTTCGGTAAATCTGTTGTCGACATGTTTGAACTCTCCATTCTGAATTGGGTTTCGTCATTAAAAATAGAAATCAGATCGGATGAAGAAATTTTTGATTCTGTATTGGAAAACAAGAAATCCGAACCGTGGTCCTCGTTTCTTCGCGATTGGGGCGTAATATTGGTTGGCGGTTCGGTTGCCGCGCAAGGCCTGGTGCCGCCCTGTTACGTCAAATTTTATAAGCCTCATGATCCGTTTTGCGGTCCTTGGCGCTGTTCTGATGGTATCACACCAAAAGTGTACCGGCTCCCCGAACTTGTGCATCGAGAGTACAAGTATTGGGATAGCGAAATTTGGTCAGGAGAGCAGGACGAAGTAGATGAATTTGAAGTCGACTTTGACCCGATTAATCATGTTCCGAAAGATGTGTTGGCGTCGATTGCGATCGGCCACCGTTCGGATCTCGACTCTGGTGGTTTTGCATGTATCGCCGGAGGGTTCGGATTTAAAGATGGGGAGATCAGCTTCATAGGATTAGAACACGACGAGTGGGTGTATCAACAAGCGAACCTCAAGTAAGCCGGCGGGCAGCGCTGTGGCCTTTGGTGCCACAACGTTCATCGAACCTATTGTTTGATATTCGAACCTATTAGTTAGTATTTCTTGTATGCTCATGGGGTAGCCGTATCAAAATAATTTTGGAGAAGAGTGCTTAAATGACAATGACTGGATACTTCACTCACCCAAGCTTTCGGCTTCATGAGATTGCACCGGGTCACCCCGAATGCCCTGAGCGTCTTGATGCCATTGATGACCGCCTGTTGATTGCGGGACTGGATGTGTTGCTGGATAGGCGCACGGCTACCCCCGCATCCACCTCGGACATTGCGCTGGCGCACGACCCCAATTACATCGCGGCCCTTCGCGGTTTGAGCGCCGAACTGAAGACAGAAGTTGCCGCAGGTGGTGCCGATCACTTGGCGATTGATGCCGACACCAGCATCAACATACACACGTGGACAGCGGCACTGCATGCGGTAGGTGCCGCGATCGACGCCGTTGATGCAGTCCTGGCGGGCGAATTCAAAACGGCTTTTTGCGCCGTGCGTCCCCCAGGCCACCACGCCACCCACAACCAGGCCATGGGTTTTTGTTTTTTCAACAATGTGGCCATTGCGGCCAAGTACGCGCTAGAGCGCCACAACCTCAAGCGGGTGGCCATTGTTGATTTTGACGTGCACCACGGTAACGGCACCGAAGACATCTGCAAGAACGACAACCGAATCCTAATGGTGAGCTTTTATCAGCACCCGTTTTACCCGCTCGACTGGCCACATTCCAACGCGCCCAACATGGTCAACCTTCCGGTCTCGGCCGACACCAAAGGCATAGACATCCGCGATATGATCGAGACCGTCTGGATGCCGCGCTTGGAGGAATTCAAGCCCGAGCTGATTGTGATCAGCGCCGGCTTTGACGCCCACCGCGAGGACGACATGGGCCAGTTGGATCTTGTGGAAAACGACTATGCGTGGATCACCAGCCGCATCATGGACGTGGCAAACCGTTATGCGCAGGGGCGCGTGGTGAGCTGTTTGGAAGGCGGCTATGTGATGGGCTCGCTCTCGCGCAGCGTAGAGGCACACATACGAGTCATGGCGAATTCGTAGGTGCCCCAGATAGCGCTTTAGATGGCGCTTCTTCGGATGAGCGTGAGGTTCCTAACATGGACTTCGTTAATAGTCCTTTAGCAGTTCTTCAAAATGTTCGCGGCGTTCGAGTGCTGCCAACCAGCTTTGTGGGATCGCATCAACTCCTTCGATGGCGCCCCACAGTGCGCCGCAGATGGCGCCATTGGTATCTGCATCGCCACCTAGGTTCACGACTTTTACCAAGGCGTCCTCGAAACTTTCGCAATTGAAGAGGGACCAAATTAGGACATGAAGGGAATGAACAACCCAGCCTGAATTAGGGAGCTCGTCCCAATCGGTAGATTCCGCGCCTGTTAAGTGTTCAGCAAATGGCCCGAAATCTAAAACAGAATTAAGTAGGACTGCGCGCACTTCGTTTAATTGCGCACCGTTGAGCGACGCTTTTAGCGCGCGAACGAAGCAGCGATCGGCGACGAGGCAGTTTATGTGGGCATGTGTTAGGCGCGCTTGCTGTTCGATCACAGAAATAATTTCGGCATCAGGCAGATCAAGAAGCGCAAGCGGCGCGACTCGCATAAGTGAACCATTTCCTTGCTCGTCTTCGTTTTCGGTTCCACCAAAGGCTTCGCCGTTTTTGAGGCGGCCGATTGCAGAAGCGGTAGTGTTGCCGATATCGACAGGCTCAGCATCGAGGTACTCAACCAGGCTTTTTCTCAAGGCCGCCAAATCAAAAGAGGATTTTCCCTTGATTGCCTTTAAAACCAATAGCGCAAGATCTGTATCGTCCGTCGCTTGTCCTGGCCGCCAGTCGAAGCTGCCTCCACCGGTCATAGAGCGGTGGCTTAAATCTGGGAGACTCGGTCCAAACTCCAGTGGCGCACCTAGCGAGTCTCCCGTGTGAAGACCCAGCAGCATACCTCGGATTCTCTTTCGGCGTTCGACGTTATGACTCACTCTTCGTCGCCATCCGCTGTTTCAATTTCGTAGGTTTCACAGTCCTGATCCAGTGAAATTAGAAGGTCTCGAATTTCTTCGTCATCTTCCGCACTGTCATACAAATCTTGCATAGCGAGTGGGCCGACACTGATTTCGAGTGCGCGCAAAACAAAATCACGTTTACCACTACTGTAGGCCGCCAGAAGATCGACTCTCACGGGCACATCATGACGCGTGATCGCTAGTTTTGGATTCCATTTACCCATTTCTTTTATACGAAGTTCGTGTGCCTGGTTGAGTAATTCAAAATCCGCTTTAGCACAGGCGCGATCAAGCCACGATTGAATAAGTAGAAGTGCCTTTTCTGGTTTATTCGTTGCCTGAGTGCGTATTTCTTCAATTTCAGTTTTGGTCATAGGCGCCTCCGATCGTAACGGTTTTTAAGAACATTTTCCGCTCGGGCGGTCATTTGTTCTGGTGGTTATTTTCGCATACAGAGTGACCGTAAATCTAATGGAAATATGAGCAGGCATCGAAACGTTCAAATATTATACCTTTGGTAAGCACAAAGTCCTGTCCGGCGAGAAACGGGCAAGAGGAATACATTAAGTGCTTCGATTGACGGTCTAGCAATCTGCTTTGTCGACGCGCAACAGTTCGACACGTAAAAAATTACGACCTAATGTTAAACTGAAAAAGTATTTCTTTAACCAAAATGAAGTGCGAGGCCGCAACTGGCAAAAACTCAACTTTTGACAAAATCGAGATTTAAAATTGGGGCTGAGTGTCCGACGAAGCTTTATTACAATGATCGAAAAGAATACGGGAATAAGAAAAGCCAAGATGAATTTTTAAAGGCACTTGCGGAGGGCGGGTTTCAAGTTGGCGAGCTGGCTAAGATGTACTTTCCCGGCGGAGTTGAGGTCGATACGCTCGAAAAATCCGCTGCAATCGCGAGAACGAATGAGCTATTGAAGCAAGAGAACGTGACGATTTTTGAAGCAGCTATCGCATTTGATAATTTTCTGGTGCGCGTGGATGTTCTCGAGAAAAAAGGTAATCAAGTAAATCTCATCGAAGTGAAGGCGAAGAGTTTCGATTCGTCAAAAATCTTTGAGTGCTTCGACAAACGCTCTCTTAAAAAAAATGAATATAAGCTAACTAGTGCTTGGGGGCCCTATGTCCTCGATGTCTCATTTCAAACCTATGTATTGCAGCAGGCCTATCCGCAACTCACGGTTACGCCTTATCTTATGCTTGCTGACAAATCCAAGTCAGCGTCTCTGGACGGTATTCATCAATTGTTTCTTATCGAAAGGGACGCAGCAGGCCGGACTCGGGCAAGAGTCACAAACGATGTTAAAGGTGGCGAACTGGGACGTGAACTCTTGGTGAAGGTTCCACTTTCAAACGAGGTCGAGAAGATTCTTACTCGAGTGAAGCTAGATTGGGCGGGGGACTTCAATGCGCTCGTGAAACTGCTTTCGGCGCTTTTGAAGGAGGATAAACAGTATCCACCGACCGTTGGGTCACACTGTAAAACCTGTGAGTTTCGAATCGATCATGGGCGCTTTGATGCCGATACAAAATCTGGATTTTCAAATTGCTGGCGCCAAGCGCGAAAGCTCAACGATGACGACTTTAAAAAAGAGTTCATCTTCGACGTTTGGAACTTTCGGGCGAGTGAGGATGCGATTGAAGCCGGAACCATTTTTATCGAACAGCTGACTAAAGAAGACATTGACGTGAAACCCCGTGAAGATGACAAGGCGGGGCTATCGCGTTCTGAACGGCAGTGGGTCCAGATCGAGTCCGTGAAGAAGTCTGACGGAAGCGTGATGTTCGATCGCGCGGGGCTCGCGGCAGAAGTCCGAGGCTATAAATATCCTCTTCACTTCATCGACTTTGAAACCGCGACGGTTGCCATTCCTTTTCACAAAGGGCGTAGGCCCTATGAACAGCTCGCCTATCAGTTCTCGCATCACGTGCTTGCTGCAGACGGAAAGCTTGAGCATCGGACCGAATATCTTGATACTAGGCAAAATGAGTTCCCAAATTTTGACTTTGTTCGTGCCCTTAAAAGAGCGCTTGAAGGCGACGAGGGCACGGTCTTTCGGTTTGCACCACACGAAAATGTCGTACTTAATCAAATCCATCATCAATTGAGGGAATCTGTCGAGCCTGATCGTGATGTCTTGATGGCTTGGATTGAATCGCTAACTACGCCTTCAAAAGATGCGGAAATTCAATGGACGCCAAAGAGACAGTTCGTCGACATGCTCGACTTGACTCATCGATTTTACTACTTGCCCGAGACGCGTGGTTCAAATTCAATCAAAAAAGTCTTACCAGCGGTTCTTCGCTACAAGGGGCGAGCACTTGAATCTAAGTTTCCGGCTTGGATTCAGTTTGATGAGGCCGGTCGGGCAAAAGATCCCTACAAGCTCTTACCGCCGATTTTCACCGACATTGACCAGGCACAGTTGGAATTGATTGAAAAGTTATTGATTGAGAAAGAGGATCTGAATGACGGGGGAGCGGCACTGATTGCCTGGTCACGCATGCAATTCACAGAAATGTCTTCCTTCGAGCGGCAACGGGTTAGCGAGGCGCTACTTCGTTACTGCGCACTGGACACACTGGCTATGGTGATGATCTGGGAGTGGTGGATGCTTGAGATCGGAACGGCGTAATAGCATTGAGGAACTTTAAATGAGTAATCATTTTTTTAACGAAATCCAGCAGGTTTACAGGGAGCAAGTGAATTGGATGTCGGATTTAACCAAAATCCGAAATGAGGTCACGGCGGACTATGCCAGCTTTGTAGAGACTGAGACGCTTGAGTTTACTTTATTGCCCGGCGGTATGGCCACAAGCAGCTTCGATGGTCCTTCCGGAATGGGTTTGGTTAAATTTCAGCTTGAATGTGAGGATTCACAAAAGTTTTTGAACCTCGTTCGTATGCGAATTCGTCCAAATGACGAATTCAAAGACTTGGGCGAAGTAAGTAATGAAGTCGGGTGCAGCCTGGTATATCTTGTCGATGACAAAGAGACCGAAGACGAACATCTGGACGATGAAGAACAGGACGATGTCAATAAACTCGTCGATCGAGTGCTTGAGCTTCTCCCGAAAGTTCTTTTTGATCAGAATTTTTATCGAGCCTGGGGGCCAGCGGCGCTACCGAAAAGTGCCTTCTTGAGAGTGAGTTTTCAGCGGCTAAATTTCGAACGGCTAATCAATGACTTCGCCTCAGTTCACGTTGAGGAAAATTTGCGACAGCTTCTTTTGCGAACTCCTTTTCCCATTTTATCGCCGACTTTTTTGCAAAGTGAAATCAGAGCCCAAGCAGCTTTAATTAGTATGCTTCATAGTTCGCTTTCGTCTTTCACGCGGTTGGATTCTAAAAGTGCAATTGATGAGGTTAGGCTTGAATCGTTCGAATTGAGCTCAGCGCCAGCTTTCGAAACTCTTGAAACCCCCTCTGGTCCGCAATATGCCGGCGTTTCGATTGTTTCTGTTGCTGCGCCAATGGACTTCGTCCAGCCGATAGAAAAGTTCGGGGACGAGGAACTACATCTTCCCTTCGATTTTCTGTTTCTTGGAATTTGCAACTCGTTGTCGCAGTCGGACGTTTTAAGAACACTTTTTGGTGAAGATCGTTTTTCTTTTGAGAGTTCAGGAACATTTCAATTTGATTATTTTCCATCAAATTATTTTTCTCAAAATCCAGGGTCGCTTAAGGTCGATGTTCTGAAAATCCCTGCTAGTGTTTTCACCGCCGACGAGGCGGCCGGCAAATCTGTCGAAGCTAACTTATGTAATTGCCTGACACAGCACTTTAAGATGTTGGAAGAATCTGTTTACACCAGCAATGTCATTTGAGTTTTGAAACTGCGTATCTATTCAAAGACTTTCCGAAATGCCACCATTGTGTTGTTGTGAAGCTCGAGCACCGGGCCAATCCCACCGGATGCGTCCCGTTGGTAGCCTCCTGCTAGACTCGTGACCGATGGTATGCCGAGAGTTTTCACAATCCCATAGACGATCAGATCACGTTTATACATTTGTTCAGTAGTTAGAAGTCCGCCCAAGGGGTCATTTATGTGGGGATCTGCGCCAGCATTGAAAAGTATAAGGTCGCAGTCGCGAAAGCCGCCAAGGTACTGCGGAAGCCGTTCTAGCCACTTAAGTGAATCGCGTGGACAGGCGGGGCGGTGTTCGCGGAAAGAGTAGTGCTGAACGAAGTTCAAGCCGAGCTTTCGAATGATATCGTCAGTGCCATCGCCGTAATGCATATCGAGGTCAATTATGCCGATACGTTTTGCGCCGGCGAGCTGTGCTTTGACAGCGGCGAGCACGAGAAAGTTAAAGGTACAAAAGCCGACGGCTTTATTGTAATGCGCGTGATGCGCGCCAGAGGTGGGGGAAAAGCTATTTGCTTGGTTTTTCAATGCATAAAGCGTTGCCGCGACCATTGAACCTGAAACCCAGGGGAGCGAAGTGGCAACTTCCGCATTGGTGTTTCCGAAGCCATTTGGAAGTTCGCAGTTCAATATCCCGTCAACATAGGCTGGCGCATGAACAAGTTTTAAGTCTTCCGAGGTCATCGGCGAAAATGGCATAACAGTGATTGGGTGTTTCATTAGCTGCCAGTGTGCTACAACTTCTGCCGGCTTTTGCGCACTCGGGCTGGTTGATTTGTTTGTCGTGACCGATTGCCGTACATCGAAAAATACTGGAATCATTGCTGTCCCCTTTTGGTAAATTCGCTCGGATTCATAGGCGGTTTATCAAGACGAAGGCCTCCTGTGGGTTGAGTACTAGCGCGATAGATCGTTCCGTCCGACTCGCAGAAATAGGATTCAGTTGGACTCACCACGAGACAACGGCGTAGGCCATCCGCAACAGTTCGTCGAAGAATTTCATTTTGCAGCAAGAAGAGCGCGGTAGAAGTTAAGGTCCCGGTTTGCGCAAAGGTTGAGTCAATGGCAACTAGGTTGTGCGCAAGCTCAGCAGAATTCCAGCGGTAGTCTGGATTAGCCGCTAAAATTTTAATTGGCTGAATCTGATAGACAGCAGCCATATAGCGCACCACTAAATGGGGGTACAAAATCTTCTCGTTCATTGGTTCTCCAATCTTTAGGAACCCAGCGGCTGTTTTAAAAAGACTTTACGTTAAGCCAGAAGATGTGAAGTTCGTTGTTAAGTGGAGCTGCAATCACAATGAAGGGAGTACCTTCAGTGGTGCCATTTAGCTCGGTCAGCATTGATGTTGTGAACCCGACTTGGGCAGCAGCTATGCCTGGCCAGCCAGAACTTGCCGATGAAAGGTTAGGATAGTCTTCGCTTGGCAACAGTGCCCAGCGTACGGAGTTTGTTGTCATATCACGGCTAAAGACGGCCTGCTTTCCGTAGGGAAGCAAAGAGCCGATGGCAAAGTCATTTGAAAGCGACCAAAGCCTTCTTGTGCCAGTGCTGACATTCGCGCCAATCGAAAACGGTCTGAGGAACCCAAGGTTGGCTACGCCGGATGAGATAGTTCCGCTTACGGTATTGGAAAAGGCCTGTGTTTGCGGCGTAAACTGCCGAACGCGGCGCTGTGATTCGGTTGGTGAATACTCGAGCAACCAGAGGTTTTCACCGTCCGCTGCAAAGTATGGATAGCTTGAATTGAAGTACGGAGTTGAATAAGAAGCGGGAATTGAAATCACATTCGCTTCGACCAGACAGGTCGACACATTCACTTTTCGAATTCGGTAACCAGAAAAATAGTTCGGATCAAAAACGTAGACATACGGAAAACCGACAGCAATTGACTTTCCAAAACGGGTATCGTCGAGGATTGAGCATAGTCTTGTCCATGAGGTGTCGGCTCGTTTCTTTCTTTCGAAAGTCATAAACGAAACACCGGAGGAATCAGTTCGACGATACATAAGATACGCCCAGTCGTCCGGCGACGTCGCAAAGCCGTAGAATTGAGTTGATGGAATGGGCACTACGTTAACGTTTGTGATCTGATAGCGACCACCACTGGAGGTAGGGTAGTTTTTAAGTCCAGAGGTAGGATCGGTTGTCGGTGGGGAAGGTGACGTCGGATCTAGTGGCGTCGTGATAGGTGCTGGCACAATGCCGATGTCATCGTTTGTGACGTTTTGGTCAGACGCATTGTTGCCGCAGCCCAAGACCACGGTGAAGTAAAAAAATATGAATAGTTTAATCAATAGTCCCATGTGAGGCCTACCTTTGTTCGAGTTGTATCGATGGGTTTGAAAACGGACGAAGGCGCGGTGGCTTGATGTTTAAAGCTCTCAATGAAAAAGCCTCTAGTTTCACCGCTAGTTTGAAAGCGAATTGCGATGCCGTTGATTTGTTGATCGAGCGTGGTTTTTACGTTAGCGCCAGCACTGGATTCGAGATCAAAACGTCGAACGCCCGCACGGTATTCGACGCCTAAAAAAGACTTGCGGCCAATCGCAGTCACGGTTGGTGTTTTTATGCCGAGCGCACCTTCGATACCATAGGCATTTGTTGCGCGAACGTTTGCGTTTTTAAATTGTTTTTCTGCATAGGGAAGGCTTAAGCCACCTTGCACATAGAGGAGATGCCAGAGTTCATTTTCCCAGCTTATGGATAGCTCATTGAGCGACATATCAACGGTGTTTAGAAAAGCGTTTGTTTGTCCAATGGATATCAAAAAGCGTGCTTGCGGTTCAAAATGCGACCACGGCGTTCTTTTGTGTTCGCTTTGAGCATCGTCCTCGTTGCGCGTTTTTTCGGTGGTGGTTTCGCTGGACTCCTCCCTGATTAATCCCTGATCTGAATAGATTCTTGCTGCAACTGATCTACTTTTAGTTTTCAAAATGTCATAAAAACTAACGAGATTGTTTTGCCCTGGTTTTACTTCGATTTCTTTGCAACAATTGTTTCGGCAATCTAGTTCTTGATTGTTGGCTAGCGCTTCGCTTGCAAAACAAACGTTGTACGTCCCCGGACCAATGTTTTGGGTTCGTCCTCTTAGAAGATCAAAGCTTTTTCGGTCAATGGACGCACGGTAAGTGCCCACAATTTCGGGGCCAGTTACCTGCAGTGTTGTGGGCTTAAACCTAAGCTTAAATTCTGCAATCTGCTGGGCAGGTTCACGGTAAACGTGCACTTGTTGTTCTAGGGGTTCAGTATCTGGATGTTCAAGCCTAACTTTGATGACATCGCCTGCAAATGCAGAGATGGAAACAGGCGTAGGGCCCTCGTTCACGCCATTAATGATGGCCAGCGCGCTGCCTGGGACCGATTGTAACTGTATTTTTACCGAAGCTCGTTCAAGCGTACTATTGATGATAACTGCTTTTCCGGGCATCGCGCGGACTATTTTTGTTTCCGAAAGATGATTTGGGTGATCGAAAAATAGTTCGTGTTCGCCAGGCTCAAGATAGCCGCGAAGTGTGAAGGGTGTTGGAAGTGTAACGCGTCCATCGACGGTTACCATCGTTCCTTGCGGAATTGCTGTAACATGTAAATCAGACCGGTGTGGGCTTGGCTGACCAATGATACTTGCTTGTACCTGGCTAGGAACTGTTCGGAGATTTGTGGGCGCAGCATTTTTATTCAATAGGCGCTGGCGCTTGATGGCCGCGTCCAAGATTGACTTTGGAATCGTGTAAACATTGACGGCTTTGAATTGACCATTAGGTCCTGGTAGCAAAGCCCCGTCTTTTAGTCGTATTCCGCTTAAGTTGAGTTTATTGACTTCGATGGAGAGGTCTTTTGCGTAGGTTACGCTGGTTCGTGATTGCTGAATAGTCTCTTGGAGACGGATCGTCGTATCAAAATGTTTTTGAATGAGTTTTGTTAACGCATCAGCATACGCAGCGTCGTTCGCAGCCTCATAGTTTGTCGCAATGCCCATCCCCGAAAAATCAACCATTGTTGTCAGGCCTTCTACGGCCTTCGCCTTAGTGCTTGCGACGACACAGGCAAGAAGCACGAGGCATATTCGAAATGCGGTAGTGAAGCTCAAGCTTACGTATTTCATGTTTAGAATTTTGGCGAACTGTATGGACAGGAAAGGTCCTCTGTCGCAATTTGATTCAACTTTGAATTCGAATCGATGATTGGACCCGACGTGTCCGCCGCTTCGGGATAATCAGTTGAAACCATCGAGGAGGTTTAAGATGTCGTTAGGTAAATCCAATCGTCTTGTTCGAAGAATCGCCATCGGCGTTGTACTAAGTGTCTTGGGAACTTTGTTGTCCGCCTGCGGTTCGGCGGTCAAAAATGATACGGCAAGGCTTCATCCGTCAGAGCGGGTATTGATTGAATCTTCGCTGGGCGGGGAAAAGCGACCTGTGTGGCTTGAAACCACTGCCGTCTTTGAAGACGATGGAACAAATCTTCGGTTCATCGGGCGCTACAGCGGGCTTGGGTCAGATCGAATTCCGACCTGCTACCGATTGGCGGAGGCTGACATTCAGGTGAGGATTGCCCAGGAGGTCCGTAATCAGGTTAAGGCCGAGCTTGTGCAAATGGCTGAAGGATTAGATGAACGCCTGGATGCAGCAGTGTTGGATTCTATATTGATCGAATCTGCTGCGGAAGTCAGAGGTGTACGGGTCGCCGATCGATATCATGAACGTGCGCTGGTCAATGGGGTAGAGCGCGTGGATTGTTTTGCAAGGTCACAGGTCTCTCGCGCCGAATTTATGCGTTTGAAGAATGGAACACGGGAAGATGTCGCAAGTCGAAATCCCGAACTGAAAAAGCTTCTTACAAAACGGCAAAAGCAGTTTCTCGACGTCCAAGCTGAGGCTGTTAGCGAATAGAGGCTCAATATGAGACGCTCCAACCAGAATCAAAAAAGTTTTGTGCGAGAGCAGCCGAAGAGCATTCGTATGGCGAGAGGCGACACCTTAGAAAGAACCTTGCGAGTGATTAGGCTGCTAGAGTTAAACCCTCGTGGTTTAACCGCAACTCGAATTGAGGCACTTTTAAAAGAGGAAGATGGAATCGACGTTCACATCAAAACGGTGCGACGCGATCTAGATGTGATTGCGACTTCAGGATTTCCAGTTGAAAAGGATGCCGAGGGTCGATACCTGCTTGCGCCGGTTGCCACGGTGTCAAAGGCCCTCGCCTTTAGTTACGAAGAACTGATGGCACTTTACCTTGCGCGCGGGACGTTTGAGACAAATCGCGGAAGTGCCATTTTTAATCATCTACGTGGTTTCTTTGACAAACTTGAGTCCGCGCTGGGGCCCAAAGCACACAAGGGACTACAAGAACTTCGCCGACATGTCGGCATTAAGCCCGAACCTTCCTGGGCCGCGGGCGTTTCGCAAGAAGTTATGGATACGGTGCATGGAGCTTGTGCCGAAGGTCACCTTTTAAAAATCGAGTACAGATCAATTAGCGCGACAAGTGCTTCCTCTAGAGTCGTAGGGCCCGAAGCGATTTATTTTGCCGACGCCGGTGCCTACCTGGTTGCCAAGGATAGTGATAACGTACACAAGCTTTTTGCTTTGGCTCGCATTCGAAGCGCTGAACGACTGGACGATCAGTACGTGAGTTCGGGTTTTGATTTGTCTGAATTTCTTAAAGATGGAATTGGTGTCCTGAGGGTGGGCGAAATTCAAGAGGTGCTGGTGCATGTAGACGAACCAATCGCAAGTTACATTAGCGAGCGGCGTTGGCACGAATCCCAAGTGGTGACTCGAATTTCAACTGGTATCGAGTTAAAGCTGAAAGTCCGCGTGAATGACGAGCTCGCCCGCTGGGTTCTTGGCCTTGGGCCTTCGGCGGAAGTCTTAGCGCCGCCTAACCTGCGTGAGCGAGTTCGAGTTCTCGCCAGCGAAATCTGCAATCGAATTGATACACCAAGAAAAAAATCTGCCAGCTAGTGACCTCGCCTGTCCCGAGTCTATCGCATTCTTAGGTCCAAGGATGCGGGGGTTTTATGGCGAGAGAGTTAGGACCATTCGAACGAGAGCGAATTCTCCACGGCATGATGGTAGCTTACAACAATAGCGAGCCAATTTCTTCGACTTCGCTTGAGGCATTAGAAAATGAACTAACCGATGCGCAAATCAAACAGTCGACTGAAACGTTAGCAATTTATCGAACGCGGACCCACTTTCAAGACGGTAAGATCATCCACGCCTACAAAACGTTGGCCGCTGCACTTTCAAAAGACCCCCACAATCTTTTACTTCAGCTCGAGCGGCTTAGAATGTTGGATGGAATGCAGGAGCAGCTTTTATTCCTGCTTACAAAAGATTTGCATAACCCATCAGCTGAAGCGCTTTACGGGATTCTGGCCAAAGAGGGCTGGCTGAACGCAGGACATCATTGTGGCTATTTATCGCTTTTAGTAGCGGAAAAACGCTGGCAGGAAGCAATCGAACTGGCGATACCTCTTGTCGAACTTTATCCTTCGATTCTTTCGTACAAAGAGGCGATCGGCATTATTGCAAAACAAACACTACATCCAAGGCTGCTTGAAGCAGTGCGCGTGCGGCAAGAGGATGAACTCGGGGGCTGGGTGTCTAAGCCTCCGTCCGGCGCTGAAGCGTATGAGCTACTCGGCAATTTTAGCAGACTAAATTCAATGATCAACCACTCGCATCTCAATGAGGAAGCTGTGGCGTTGTTGAAAAAAGTGATTGGCACTGACCCAGATTCCTCGGAATACGAAATCGAACTGAAAGAGTTTTACTTCATAAAAGGCACTTTAGAAGAGCGTTTGGGTAGTGCCCTGCAGGCAGTTTTGACATTTAAAAAGTTGGTTCAGCTAGATTCCTGTCGCCTCGAATACAGAAGTGCCCTTGATCGTGCGATGCATTCGCTTTCATTAAAGCTATCGGAGGAAAGTCGAACTGAATCTTCAAAAGTGGATCTCATCGGCTTGTACCCAGTTCTAATTGAAATTGGTTTTTTGGGATACGGATTGTTGACGCTAGTCTGCAAGGCAGAAGTGAAAGCCGGACGATCGGAACAGGCCAAATTTAAGATGCAGCAATTGGTTGCACTCAATACCTATGACTTTGATTATTTAAAAGCAGCCTCTGAAGTTGCGGAACTGATGAACGACGTTGCCTGGCTTCAAAGCCTAGATGTGCAAATGCAGAAAGTATCGCAGATACGTCCTTGGAATCTTGCGCTATGCAGTTATCTAGAAAATCGGAAACTGAAAGCCATTAAAGATGAAAAATAGCTTTAAATAATTGATTTGTTCATTTTGGGGAGACTTGGCGATGATTGAAATATTTTGTTCGACCAGTTTTTCAAAAGCGCGATCGGCATCGATCCATTTTTTGTCCTCTGTCGTGTTCCCGTCGGTCCTATTTGTATCACTCGATTCGTTTTCCTTGCCGAAAGAGGTCAGCCGAAATGATGCAGCTATTGAACTTTATAATCGAGGTACCCGTATTATGGGAAAAAGTCCCCATCAAGCGATATCGCTATTTGAAGCCGCGATTGAAAGAGATCCCGATCTTTTTCAAGCACACGTCAATCTTGGAACAGTTTTGAAAAAGCAGGGGCGGTCGCTCGAAGCAAAAAAAGCGTACGAGTCTGCGCTTTTTATAGCGCCTTACGATGATATTGGGCTCAATCAATTGGGAAGTCTCTTGGTCTCAATGGGTAAGTACCAAGATGCAGTCAGAAAAACCGAGGTGTGTGTTCAAAAAAATCTTCCAATTTGTCTTGAACTTCACGGTCACGCTTTAGACAAGGCCGGACTGCACGCAAAGTCATATGAGATCTATACGCGGCTTGCCAAAATGTTTCCCCTAAGATCGGAAATTCATCAAAGTCGATGTTCAACCGCAGTACGCGCTGGCCGCAACGATCTTTTTGAGATTGCGCTTGATGACTGGGAAAGACTTTTACCCAATGACCCATTGTTGAAGAAGCTTGCGGGGGATTAGTTAAAAGTCCGGCGAAAGCGGGCCTCAACAGTCCAGCTGGGGGTAATGGGTTTGATATGTGTCAGCTAGTCCGCATTTGGTTTTTCGTTGAGCTTGGCGAACGCCGACCTGTATTGAAGGAGTCGAAAGGTGCGAGTATCACCTTCAGGATTAGACTCTTTCCAGCGTTTAAATTCCTCGGTACCGCTTATATAAATGGAAACCTGGGGGGAGGGGGAGAGGAGCACTAGCTGCTCCACGTGAGCAGCGCAATGCCAGGTTCGCTGGGATAAAAACCAGTGATTTACAAGCTTCGAAGTGAACAGAATTCGTCTCAAAGAAGGTGTCTTAAGAATTGCCTCCATCGCAGGATTGAATTCGATTTTTTTTAAGGCGCTGTCAGCGGCACTCCCATTTTGTCGTTCGCACGACTGAACGACATCGACGACACCAATTCTTTCTGTAGTGAGGAATGAGACGATCTCTTCTTTCGAAGAGAACTTTCGGTCAAAGCATTGGCCGACTAACTTCCACAAAAGGTTCCTGTCTCCTCCATAGTAGAAGTCGATTTCTGTCGCAGGGTTGAATTCTGATTTGCGTGCTGGATTGGTAAATTTTCCGATTGGAAAACTGCCGACGATCAATTTCTCGACCCTGGCGGGAAGAAACGGCTGGAAAGGATGATGTTCGCGAACTGCGGTCATGTGTTCGTTCGAGTGTAGAGACTCATGTTCAACGCCGCAAGTCTTGTCTCAAATGGAGATAGGCGAAGCGGCCAATTTCCGTTTAAAAGTGAAAATGGTAAAGTGGATAATTCAGGAGACTAAAATGCCGACAGATGAAGAGCTTCAGCAATTCCTTGATGTTTTCAAGCGTCTCTTGAGCAATGAAATTGCTGGACGTGAGGAATTGGAGGTGTGGCTTCGGCCTGGAGTGCCAGGTCGCACCGTTCTCTTTAGTTGCACATTACCAATTCAAACAGATGATGGATTGAGTGACCGTAAATACAAGGTTCACGCTGACTGCACATGTGCGGCAGCAGCAGCATTTATCAAGCAAGCGACAATTCATAATCTAACATTGGGCCAAGGTAAAAAAGGCGGCCAACGGGTTGCCGTTGATGGCGTTGTCCCAGAGGGTCTCAATATCTATTGGGATCCGTGAAGAAGCGTTCATCTAGCTCGCGATTTTATATTCGACCAGCAGACTTTTGTGCTGTTCCGATAGACGAGGAAAAGAGTATCGCCCTTCGCCGTTCCACGATTTCGATTCGACCATTGAAACCAATGACGAAACCTTCGCAAAAAGCAGATCGTGCGGATATAGATACCACTGGTGCTCATCGCGAAAGCAAATGTAAAGATCTTTTCCGAAATACTTTTTATCGAATGTCATGCGACCTTTAAGTTGAACTTTTAAAGTGTCGCCATCGCAATGCATTGCTAAGAAGTCCGCACCATTCCAGTCGTCAGATAGCGCGATTGTTATGAAGCCGAAGTCTGCGAGTACGGCTGAGACCTTTTGATAATCGAAACGTTCTTGTTGCTTTGGATTGAGGTCTTCATATTGAATCTTCGAATACTTCATGCTGTCGCCTCCAGAACGTGATGGGGACTCATCGGTTTTTAGCGCCAGAGAAAGTAGTCTCATATTGATATTTGTGGGCTATCAAGCCGCCTGGTTCTGGCGACAACTCTAGCGAGGTGTCGCGCCTCGCTTTGACTTAGACGAATCGGCGATAGTGCGAAGTTCTGTGCCACGAGATTCCAAACTAGCGTCGGGCCCCATTTCTGATTCCAGCCGGGGATCCAGGGGACAAAGTAAACTGGTGCGACGGGTTTAGCAGCGTCGGTTTCGGATGTTCGAATTGGCCAGCATTGACCTAAATATGCCTTTGCTAGAAATCCGCAGCCTTGAATCGGAGCAATTCCGAACTCAAGATTCCCCAATACTAGATTACTTCTTTGTCGGTGGGGAATTGATGAGAATATGCGGTGGGCGCCACGGCTTACCATGGGTGCTTGCTGAGGCCCGAGGTCCTTATAGATCAAATCGAGAGCTTTGTCGGGCCGACGAAGTTCAGTTAAGAGTTCAACTGCGGCGACTTTGATGTCGGAAACTTCAAGACCGCTTTGTATTAGGCCAGGTGCCGCCTCCATCAGCACAGACGGATCATCTTGAAGCGTTGCAGCTCGCTTAAAGGAGTCGAGTACGGCCAAGAGTTGAATCCGAAGTGCTGGATTCCGCCTAATGGCTTGAGATGAGTTTCTTTTTAGTTCGCAAGACAAAACCCACCGGGCAGCCTCGACATAATTTGGCGGAAACGGCGGGTCGTGCAGGATGGGGGTAGAAACTGGAAATAGGTCACTTGGCGAGATTGACTCAAGAACGTTAGCTAATGACGAAACTTTCACCCGCTCGCGATGGATCAGCCAACCCATCACTTCGTAAAACACCGCGCCTCGAAAGCCTTTTTTTCTTAGCGATTGTGATGCCTCGATCACCCGTTCGGTTTCCCCCAATCTCAGCTTTTCAAGAAGTGAATCGGGCGATTGGCGCTCGGTACGAGGCAAAGACCTGAGCTTCGAAGAAATTTCTGTGAGTGTATTTATCATTTTGAACGTCCTCGTTTTTAGTTAAGAGTCCGAGTCTTAGCGAGATCGGTTACTCGGTCCGGATCGTGTTCTTCAGATCTAAACGAGGTAACAAGCAATCCGCGTTCAAGGGCGGCGACTAGAAACTCTTCGCTCGAATGAAGCAGGCAATCGATCGCTTCCGTTAGCATCGTGTCGGTGATCCAACAGGCCGGAGTTCGAATTTGTAGCGCGATATGCCTATTTTCGATAATGGGTCGGAACGGTACCGGAATGTCCTTCAACGTTTCTTCGATAAGCGCTTTCATCTTGATCAATTCAAAATACGAGCCGGTTGCGAACGCGACTTCAAAGTTTATGAAAGTAATTTGTGTTTTTTTAATGCGATACACGAGGCAAACGATACTTGATTCAGCGGTTTTAGTTTTGACGAGGAAGCCGTCGTCAAGTTCCGAGAAAGCCGTATCTATATTCACGTTTTTTGTTTTGAGTAGCGTCTTTAGAACTTCCCGAATAGGTTCGAGCTCTTTCATTTCAGCGTTCATATGCACCCTCCATGACTTAAGCCTAGACGGGTGAATGGACACGCGAGGTCTTTGTCTTTAAATGAGATGGCCTCGAATAGAGTTTGCAAATTGAAGAGAGCAGCTCCGTATAACGTAATAGTTAAATGGTTCGCCTAAGGTCATTTCTGGCTAGGAGGTTGCCTCATAGAATTACCTGTGGCATCTCGTGCCACAGCTCTCTTTGAACCTAGTGTCTCCTCAACATGTAAGGAGATAACAAAGTGAAAACGTTTAAGACTCTTGAGATTCTAGTGGCGCTATTAATGAATTCTGCCTGCGCCACGATGTTCAATGGCTCTTCGGCTTCGGTCTCAATTCGGTCAGAAGACCCAAAGGCAAAGCTCTATTTAAATGACACCTATATCGGAACTGGCGGCGCCACAGTATCAGTTGCGAAGAAGGGAAATCATTCGATCCGTGCAACGAAAGAAGGTTGCGGCGATGGGACGACTGCGATTCAGAAGAAGTTTGATCCGACCTCACTCTTGGGCGTTCTCATCGACTTTGGAATCGTGTCGATGTTGATCGTTGATGGCGCAGCCACAGGTGCAATCAGTGATATCGAGCCAAAGAACTATGTTGTAAATCCGAATTGTGGGTAGTGTTGAAAACTTCAGCTAACAATATATCCTAGAAATTTTGATCACTTCGCGTAGCATATTCTTGCGATTGAGAGCGTGAATCCTGCTTTTCACGAAGCCAGGGGGGGTATTTTGAAAAAGTCGTCGACAATGAAGGCATTATCATTCTGGCAACCTTGGGCGTGGCTAATAGTGAATGGGCATAAGGATGTCGAAAATCGATCTTGGAAGCCGAGTGAAAAAAGAATTGGCGAGCGATTCGTGATTCACGCATCATCCCACAAGGTTACTAAAGCTGAATACGAAGAATTCCTGCAAGATTGTAAAAACCGAAAGATACGTAATTTCCCGAAGTCCGTCGACGATTTTGATTACGGTGCATATGTCGGGTCAGCAGTTTTGAAAGGCGCAGTGAGAGGCCATAAGTCTTACTGGGCGGCACGAGGAAGCTGGCACCTCGTTCTTAGCAATGTGAAAAAGATGAAACCGAAAAAGAAAAAAGGCCAGCGCGGTTTTTTTCCATTTCGATAGAATAAAGTCACGAGGAGTTTTCAGATGAAACTGAAGGGATTGATCGTTCGCGAAGAGCCAATGAAGCTAATTTTGAAGGGCGTTAAAAAATGGGAAATTCGCAGTCGTAGAACTCACATCCGAGGTGACATTGCATTGATCACTTCGAAATCAGGTACGGTGGTTGGTACGGCAAAGGTGGTCGGGTGTATTGGGCCGTTGACAGTCAAGGAATGGAACAGCAACTTGCGAAAAATGGGGTTCGATAGCTCTGACAAAATCAGATCTATTTCTGAAATTGGTGAGCTATATGCGTGGGTTTTAGGTTCAGTGCGAAAGCTAAAGAAGCCTGTGCCATATAAGCACAAGCCTGGAATTATAAATTGGCATCCAGTTGAGATATAAAAAAGCCATAGCTTAGTCTCAATGTCGCATCAGTATACCAAATTACCTATTTCATTTCGGTGCTCGAGGACCTCGAGCCATTCTTTTGGAATTGCTTCGACTCCTCCCACGGCACCCCACATAGCCCCGCAAATGGCGCCATTGGTATCGGCATCACCACCGAGGTTCACGACCTTGATTAAGGCGTCTTCGAAGCTCGTGCAGTTGAAGAGTGACCAAACTAGTACATGCAATGAATGAACAACCCAGCCTGAATTGGGAAGATCGTCCCAAGTTTGTAGATGTGCGTTGGCGATTTGGTCGCTAAAAAACTTGTTGGCTAGGAGTGACTCTCGAAGCAAGTCTCGTACTTCGGCCAATGGCTTTCCACGTAGAGCATTTTTCAGGGCTTGCACGAAGCACCGATCGGCGAAGATGCAGTTGGGATGGGCATGTGTCAAACTTGCTTGGGCATCTATGAGCATTTGATGGTCTTGAATTGGGAGATCTAGTAGCGCTAGCGGCGCGACCCGCATTAATGATCCATTCCCTTGTTCATCCTCATTTTGCGTCCCGCCAAATTTCATTCCATTTTTCATTCTTCCAATGGCGGCGGCGGTCGCAATCCCGATGCCGGGCGGGTTGGAATCAAGATAGTCGATCATATTTTTCCTAAGCCGATTGATATCGAGGCCTGAAATGCCTGGCATGGCTTTCAAAACGAGAAGTGCTAGGGCGGTGTCGTCTGTTGCGGCACCTTTACGGTGATTTCGCTGAATGCAGTCGATCATTGATCGGTGATCTAAGGACGGGTTCTTGTCACTAAACTCGACAGGCGCCCCCAGCGAGTCTCCAGCATGAAGTCCAAGAAGCATTCCTAGAACTCTTCGTCGCTCGTAATAAGCTTTCATTATTCTACCTGCTTTCTATTGAAGGTCCTAGAAACGACTATTCGAATTTTAAGGCTTCATAGTGGCAACGGGGGTCACAAGCGTGGGGTGTCTGGCTGATCCTCAACGGCGTGACCTCACCTGACACGGTAAGAAAGCAAAATAGTGTTTTGTAAGCCAGGAGGTGAAACATGCTTTTAAAAATTCCGCTTGTTTTCTTTGCGCGATTTCTCGTCTGGACCGTCTCGCTAACTTTCAACTTTGGCTTCTGGCTTGTTGTTGCTTATTTCATTTTGATGGCCGGAAAAAAATAAGGGGGTTTGTGTGAACAGTTTTTTAACAAATGAGGTTCTTAATAGCATTGCCTCTCAGGCCTATGGACGTCTTGTAAGCGCTGAAGACATATTTATAAATCAAGGCTTTTACGGGCGTGATCCGTATTTTGTGTTTTTAAAGGGTTACCAGTTGATTGTTTGTTTCTTAAGAGAAAAGCCCTTTTCTCTTACAGAGCGCGAGAGTTTAGAGATTCAAGGTGGTTCACACTTTAAAGGGCACGTGATTCGATTTTGGCAAAATGGATCGTCTGTTGAAATTAAGAACGCGTTGAGTGAAATGGATTTTGATTTTGACCGGCTGGACTTGACGACACGCCTGCAGATGTCGATGTGGGAATGGGCTTCGTTTGCATGTGCGGTTTTGAAGGAAAGGCTCGTTAAGGCTGGTGAAGAGATTCAGGTGGTGCAGACTCTTATAATGGGTCCACCGCACATTGTTTCTAAAAATGGAAATCACATGCATTTTCGTTTTGTGATGGGTTTTCCTCACGGCCCAAGTTTACCGGGGTTTTATCCCGACAAAAAATTACTAGAAGCGATCGTCAGTAACATGGAAATCCCAGACGACTGTTCGGCGTCGTTCTCGATAGTCTATGTGCCGATCAAAGACCTTCAGATGGATCCGCATGATCCGCGCTTTCCTCAATTTCCGCCTGTGCGTCGATCAAAGCTAGGTGTCGGTGAAATCACTGAAACTGCTGTTGCGAAGTATGATTCTTCCGCGGTGCTAACTATTTATAAGCGATCGGAGTAATTGAGTTGCGATAGCGTAGGAAAAGTACGTTTGTGAACTAATAATCTTCGAATCTCGCATTAGGCCCGCCCTTAGATGAAAAGGCGGGCTTTGAACACTTCTAGGATTACCAAGAAGTTTGAGTGAGCGTTAAAAGCGTCTCGTCGGTGTCTTCAGCAACTCCGTCGTTGTCAGTATCGTAGACCACATAGGCTGTGTTTGACGCTTTTACGTAAACTAGGAACGCTGCACGAAATCCAGATCCACGCGCGACGAAGTCAGACAGCTTGATGTAACCGCCTGTAATTGATCCTGGTAGAACGACGGTCACTGCGTTTTGATCTGTGTCGGTGTCGCCGCCGTTTGCATAGATCGTTGCAAAGGCCCCAAGTAGAATTATCGATCCATCTGAGTATTTGACGATTTGTCCCCCAGAAAAGAAACAGGAGTGTCCGACATACTCGATGCATAGGTCAGTTGTTGAACTACTTAGTCTGACGTTTGAAGTAACACTGAGGTCTGACGGATCCGGAGTCTCGGGCGCGGGAGTAGCCGGGGCGGCGGCTGCTGGGCTACCGCCTCCTCCGCCGCTACAGCCAATCGTCATCGTCGCAATTAGCGCCAATAGGCCAATAGAAGTGATTCGACCCGAAGAGATTCGTATTGATAAGTTTGTAGCTACGTTCCGCACAGGACCCTCCCTTTTTTAGGTTAAGAAACTATCGGCGGCGCGCGTGGCATGTGAGGACACGGGCGTTTTATGTGTCAGTCTGATTCGCTCTTCTGGAAATCAATGCGTGTCCTTAGGTGCCACTTCCAATTGATATTCTAGTGTCGGACTTACGAGGAGGCCCAGGTGCCAGAAACAATCACGATCAGCACGACGACTCTGCTCCTGATCATTTGGCTTGCGACGGATCCGCCAGATATCTTTGGATTAATTAGCGTACTGCTTTGGGGAGCGCTGGCCCTTTTGGTATTTGCTTTTCAAATGCTGTTCACAACAGTTGGCGCTGTTACCGCGTTGATCGCCTCGTACTTCATTTGGGGACATGACGGTCCAATGTTTATTCTCTGCTCAATTGGTGTCTTAGGACTGATCGGCCTAGTTTTAGCTCATTTATATCCACAGAAACCAGAAGACAAAGAACAGGTAGAAGTGAAGTCATGATGCAGTCATTGGATACAGCACTTCATTTAACTAGTGAGACTTATTCGAGCGGCTCGCAGCTTCGAGAATTTCCGCAGTATTCAAGGCACTATGTCGGTGCAATTTACTCTTGGCTTTTGAAAATTCCCGAAGATCGTTTTCACGCGTTTTCGGGAAATGCGAGTGCAGGAGGTTTTTCAAAAGCGCTGCTAGAAAGCTTTGATCCCTTAGATCAGCACGAAAGCGAGCTTCGTAAGTGCCTTGAGGCATTTCTTCCGCGCTTTTCCTTCGACCACGGAAGGCTTGCAGAAAAAGTCATCGAAAGCGCACGCTCTGGTAGCTTTAGGGAAGAAGCCTTCGAATATGTATTTAATCTTTTTGATCAAACAGTGCAAAGCCGGGTTGATCGGGAAATCTGGGACATCACTTGCCGAGCACTTTGCCGGCTACCAGAGAGCGGATCTTAGGTTTCGAGATCTGATGGTAAGTCGTTCTCAAAGGATTCAACTTTAGCAATAAGCCTCAGCGCCCGCTGGAAGTAGTTGTCTCGGGCTGTGGCGCATTGGCGCATAGAAGCAAGCTTTGCAAACCTTGTGGCGGCGCTCATGGCAAGTTGTTGAGAATCGACGTTGTAGGGCGTGAGTCTCAAGATCGCTTCCGCTGAATCAAGGGCTAGGGTTGCGTCGTCATTTTTTAAAATGTCGAAAGCGACAAGGATCATTGGGCGAGAGTGCCGCTCGCGAAGCATTTTGGAAATCTTGGTGAGTGATTCGATTTCGGGATCATTTGCTTTCTCTGCAGATGGCAAAAGTCCATACTTCGATGTTTCGGATAAAAGATGTTCGCTTAAGACTTCTAAGGCCTGTGCCTCGATGTTTTCGCAAAGTAAATTAATTTGCCTCGCTTCGTTGGCAGAACCTGGATTGTCGTCAATGATATCTAACTGAAGCTTGATCGCCTCAGCGAATCGCCCATAAACAAAGTGCTCGTTTCGGAGTATTCTTCGTAGCCCGGTTTCTTTTCGGCGGTTTAGTCTTGTGGGTAGGATCTCGTTTGGATCTCGACCAGATAGCAGCTGTGCGCCAGGAAATATTTTAGAACTTAGACGGGCTAAGAAATCAGCCTTGTCTTTTCTTTGAGTCAGATCCAGGTGTAAAACCCAGGTTGGTACTCGGGACGGGGAAAGAAGGCCAAGCTGCCTTAGGGATTCAAAGTCACAATCGATTTGAGTATCGAGCGCACCGTTTTCTGTGAGTGTATCGATTCTAAGTGCTAGTTTACGACTAATCGCCTTCAGTAGACGTTTTAAAATGTAGGGTTCGAGCCGTTCTTTTTCGTCGTAAAAGACGTTGAACGCTTCTAGGTTTTTTCTTTCCTCAAACAGCTGAAGGATCTTTTCTTCGATTCCTTCTGGGTAATAGCCAGCGTTTATAAGCGACTGGATTTCGTTTTTGACCGACTCAGGAACGTCTTCTGTTTGCTTCATCTGAAGCCGAATTTGCGCTAAGCGTTTTAGCTGAGTATTCATGTTTACCCTCGACCCTAAGTATGGCTGGGGGCCGTGTCATAATGGGCCACAAGGCGGTTGTGGCAGCACATCGATGGGTATTCCTGCGTAATTGTGGCATTGGATTATCGGTAGCTCTTCAGGCCCAATATTTTCGAATATCGTCAGCCAACAAATAAACCGGATAAAGAATGTACTACTCTAACCCAACACGGTCTTGAATCGTGGCAAAGCAATTTCGTACTTCTTTGAACTGAGGGAGATTTCCTTCGGGGATGACGATCTCTTTGAGATCAGCAGCAAAGAATCCTTCAACATTGTCCATTGCCGTTTTGGGGTTGGCGAACAATGGAGCTTCGACCAGCCGAGTGTCAGTCCATTTTGTGCGACTCGCGAGTCGTTCATCTTGTCGGATTCGTCGGAGGTCATTTAAGAATTCCTGGGATAAGAGGTATTCTTCAAATTCTCGCTGAGAAAACAGCATCGTCAAATCATAGAAGTGACGGACTCGACTTCGAAGCTCAATCGTCTTGTCCATTCCGTCTTGCATGCTTGCGTATGCGAGCGACAGTATCTTTTCAACGAAGGTGATTTTCCAGTCCAATACCGAGATTTTAAATGGATGTAACGAGTATTCCTCGATCGTGCTTTGTGCGCCTATTGCCTCGAGGTGTTCTGTAATAAATGATGAAATTACCATCTGAAGTGCTGGAGTCGGATTTCCAAAGCAGTTTACTTCCAGCAGAAGTTGATCGCGAACAGGTCCAAAGTTTGTTCCGGCAATTGAGCGAGGGTATTCGTGCAGTGTTCGTCTCATGAGCCCCTTCTTGCTGGTGATACCGGGCTCTTCACGTTCGATGAATGGAGCAACCGTGACATCTTTCGCGATTTCCTTAATGAGTCTACCGATCGCGGCATCCGTCTTATTACCCTTCACGATCGCGATATCGACGTCTTCAGAGAAGCGCTTCACAACTTTGTATGCTTTGGAAAGAGATGTGCCACCTTTAAACACGAGTTCAGAAGACTTGGGGTGTGTGGATAGTCGTTTGAGCAGAAGTGAGACCCAATAGTCTTTCTCAACGTAAACCGCCCGGATTTTCAAATTCTCCGCCGTCGCCTGAACGGCGTCTCGAAAATCTTGTTTGTTCTGGTGAAGATTCAATCAATTCCCCATTCGGTTTTGTTGGGCAGGATATCAGACGATATTGAGAGGCGATACCTGGTTATCGGGTTAAGTGTCTCTTTAAGCTCGGTAGATAGACGTCTATCAGACTCCTGCAAAATCGCACCGAGAAGTGCTCGAACGTATGGCCGTTCGTTTTTAGCTAAGCTTACGAGACGCTTTTTATCGACTTCCGACCGCCATTCGACGATTGATCGGACGCGCGTGATTGTTTTCGAAGTTGCTCCGTCTGGAGTTCTTCGAATGAGGCGTAGGGCCTCTAAGATATCAGTGAGATCCGCGTCTTTGATACCAGCCTTCTTGTTGCCTTGGCGTACAAGATTGATCGTTAGAGAGCCAATTTTGAGCTTTCGGGTAGAGCGAGCGCCTCGAATGCTGACGACTGATGGAACTTGGGTGGTTACTCCGATTCGATTCAGTGCCGTATTACCTGCGAAGTAGCCTCCGCTTTCCTTTACGACTTGATCTAGAATTCTCCACTCGTCGGGGATGACTTCTCCGAACTTCGTCTTTCGGGGAACGTAGTATTTCCCTTTTCCGAGACGAGCAATGCGTCCGCTCTTCTTGAGGCGACTAAGAGCAAGCAGCACGGCTTGCGGATTCCCGAGGTCGGCAAAGTCCTTCATTCCGAAGATTGTGGACTCAGGCAGGCTTTCGATTTTTCGAATGACTTCTCGTGTGATCACGCCCTTCATATCGGTAATTATGGCACATTTTGATAGGTTTTTATATATATTTACATGTCAAAAAATATACCAGTAGTTTCAATAACTTGCTGAAGACTGGAAGGCCAGGTCTGACGGAATGGATATCAAGCTGAGGTACAGGAAAGGCGCAGAAATCCCTTTGTTGATGCGGGTTTCAGAGAGATTCCCCTAGACACTCGCCGTGGATGCGACAGAATAAAAATAGCCGGGTGTTAGCGCACCCGGCTTTACGTATAACCAAGGGCACGGATGCCGAGCTTGGTTTACTCGTTCGGATACCTCATTTAGAGGCGACGAAGTAAATCCAGTCAACTTAGTTTCTGTGCCCTCTAACCAAAGGAGGGCCAAGCATGGCCACTAATCCACCAAAAGGCGATGGACACCGGAACGGTGCCGTCAAAGACAGATCGCAGACCTATAACCCAAAGACCGACAGCTGGGTTAAGCGAGACACTGGAAACGGCCGGTTTATTGATCGGAAGGCAGATCCAAAGCCATTCAAAGGCGTGAGAAAAGAGAAATAACACGCTAGTAGTCTAAAGCCCCGGCACCGAGGGTGCCGGGGCTTTTCTTACGGAATCATGAACTGGTGTACCCAGTCTATCGCGGAAGGCCGATCGTTAATCTTGTTGCGCGGGCGCTAGGGTACTTTCGCACCACAACACATTCCCCAACGCCAAGCGACTTCACAACGTTCGGGTGGACATTGAATTCTTCGACTTCGCGAGAGCTACGCTTTCCGGTGTCAATCGAGATGCCTGCGAAGGATTCGGTTTGTCGAGTTTCTTTCCACGCGGTGCGAGTGCCTGCGATCCCAGAAATTAGTTCAGCAGACTCCGGCCGCTTTTGTAGAAACGCGAATAAGGTTGCAGTATTTCCCATTAGTCTCGCTGCAAACTGCGGAGAAATGCGATCAAGGTCGGAAATCTCTTGGTGGGCGACGACGATGCCCATGCGACTGCTCCGGGCACGATCGAGGAAGCCGACGAATTCTTCGTCCGCGAGATCGGCAAACTCGTCGATGATGACGGTGAAAGGCTTTCGGTCGCTTGCTCGAACTTCGGAATCAATCCTCGCTGAAACGGATTTGAGATCTTGGATGATAAACCTCCCGATCGAACGAGCCGTTTCGCCGAATCGTCTGGTGTCTAAGAACATAAACGCGATCTTTCCTTTACGGACAGTTTCGAAAAGATCGATGGCGTCTGGCTGCGCTTTAACGCGATCACCAAAGTCGGAATAGACGATCGAGCTAAGCTGCACGCGTAAGCCTTGAAGGGATTTTGCGCCTTCCGGACTTTTGAGAAGTGCGTGCGCCTCTTCAAAATGGAAATGAACCTTTTCTAGGTCGTCAGGAACTTGGGTGGAATATTCTGCGATAGCGTCAGAGGACCGCACGCATTCTAAGATGACGCTGAGATCAAGTTTCATTGAGCGATTATCTCTTAGCCAAACAAGACCAATTAGCAGAGATAGAAGGAAACCAGCTGACTGGTTTTTGTAAAACTCTTCGCTCCAGATGAGAGAACCCATAATTCGGTCCCTGAGTTCTGTGGCAGAGCCATTGTTCAACAAATTGTAGCTAGAAGACTTGTCGTGCGCGCCCAAAGAGAAAACTTTTAGGTCATCCGTGCGACCTGCGGCCGCTACATACTTAGAAAACTGCTGAATGGTTTCAAGATCTCCTTTTTGATCGATGAAAAGACATCCGTGGCCAGATTCAATGCGCGAGCGCAAAATATGAGAGATCAATACGGTCTTCCCGAATCCACTCGCCCCCACAATGTGGATGTGATGACCAAGTTCCTTTTCGGTGATCCACTCCGCCGGGCGAAGAAATTTCTTTGCTCGTCCAATATGAACCGCTCCGCCAGACGGGACTAATCCAACATACTTTTTAAGTGTCTCGATGAAGTTCATGCGGAGACTCCTTTCGCTGCGGAAAATGGCTCCACCAAGCGAACTTCAAAAAGTCCGCCATAAATGCGGGTTTCGTCGCGCAATATTTCAAAAACAGGTTTTCGGTGACAGACGTAGATCACTTTTCTGATGCCATCTGGTTTCGAGCGCGATTCGCGGATGAGTCTCACATAGCGCGAGATCTTTTCTCGGTACCGAACGCGTGACTTCGTTGCGATCTCAAGTTCTAGTGCGACAACGCCCACTTGAGGTAACTTCACAACTGCATCAGGGACGTCGGAACCAAAGATGCCCAATGTCTCACTAATGCCTTGTTTAAGTCTTCGGTCAGAGATCCAAGCGACATCGCCGTGCTTTCGTTCAAAGTCCATTCTAAGCAGTAAAAGTTTGCGGTCGTGAACAAAGGTGCGGAGATCCAAACCGCCGGTGGGCTTCGGCCGTAAAACGGAAGGGGAGAATGAGTTTAAAAGATAGTAAGCTTTGAAAGTCGAGACGTAGACAAGTTCTTGAACACCGATACCGACCGTTGATTTTAGAAAACCAGATCTCGTAAGTTGCATGAGGCGACGTTTTGTCCACTTGGTCGGGTGACCTACCTGAGGCAAGTCAGGTGAGCGCGCAAAGAACTTCTCGTATACCTCGGTGGCAGTAGCGAATTTCATATCGAGGATGAAATCGAGAACCTTTACGTCGCGCTCAACGATCTCAACCGTGGGCGACCGAGGTCGCCTTTTAAAAAACGAAAGCTGTTGCTCTCGTTTTTTCGGGGCGAAGCCCCCTTGTTCGGAGACGACAACTTCGACACTATCAGAATCTAACTTTTGGAAACTGGACATCGAAACTACCTCTTGGATTCTCCGTTCCCTTCCCCCTTTGCTAAAAAATTGGAACCCAAGGCCCGCCCTCTTTCAGACAACTGTCTGACTAGCACTGACTAGCTTCTTTGTTCCTGACCACCTGCCATCACTCGTTGAGGGCGGGTGGTCAGGAACAAAACGGAAGCTACCAAAGTGCGCATCCCGAGCCTTTTGAAAGGCTTAGAGGGCGGGCCGTGGCTCCAAAGCAGCGGAGCAAAGAACTGTGTTGAGAACTGGGTTGGGCCCATCTACCAGGCGGTAGGCTTCGGATCGTGCTAGTCTAACCGTAGTCAAAGCTAGTCAGCCACCGGCCCCGAGTGACCCCGCTTGTCCCTTTTCCTAGGGAAAGCAAAGCCTAAGTCACTGAAAGGACTTACGAGAGTTTTCGGTATCTTGGATTTTATCTGATCTGACGGCGCCCTAAAAATGGGGTGAATGACGGGACTTGAACCCGCGACCCTCGGAATCACAATCCGATGCTCTAACCAACTGAGCTACAATCACCATATAAAACAATGCGGAAGTTGGCGGGGCGTGAGCCTAAAAAAAGGGCAAGCCGAGAACTGCCAACGACAGGGAAGTTATAAGGGCTCCGGGCCTTTGGATTCAACAAAAAACAGCGAAAACAGACGCTTTAAAAGTCATCATCATAATTCGGATCGTTGCCGACAGGGTGGGGAATGCCGTCGCTGCCAGTGCCTTTGGCAGTCGGGCGCTGGCGATTGGCCTCAGCCTCTTGAAAAGCCAGCTGGCTGGCGCCAAGGATCTCGTTGGCCAATTGTTGAATCGGGGCCTCGTGAAGTGGACGCGAAAGCAGCACAAAGCCACGCCCATCTACCAGCGAGATGCGAACGTCCCTGGTCGCTGACGGAGTTAGGCTATAGGCTTCGATCAAGCGATGAATCTCATCGCGAGTACTAGTCACAAAAGACCATTGCCGCGGATCTAATTGATTGCGAACCATCCACGATTTTCGTTTCGCCGCCGTGTCGGCTTCCGGATGGGGAGAAATTAAAACCATTTTATGAAACGTTAGACCAAGTCTGGTCACCTCATCATCCAAGGCTCGAAGTCTCTGCGTGACGGAGTTTCCATGGCGGCCGTCAGTGGTTTCAAGACAATAGAGAAAACGCTCCTGCGGAAGATGGCCAGTGACGTAAAACTCGGCGCCGTTCTGATCATTCCATACTTTAGGCATCAGCCCAGGGTTCAATTTTCTTTCTCCTTCAATCACACGTTCAGCCCGGTAGTTGCGGCCAAGGCTTCCGACCATGACGAACAATCCAAAAATGGCGGCGTCGGTCCAAGTTAATTCGCGATAGGAGTATCGATTGTAGTACCCGTAACCGTAGGGCGAATAGTACCGCGAGCGTCGAAAAAAAAATGCATGCCTAGCAGGAGTGAGAGCGTGGTGACCTGCGGAAGTAGCCACCGAGAATACAGATTTCGCAGCTTTGGTGATCGCGATTGTAGGTGAAGAGGAGATAAGTGCAGCCAATGCTAAAGACGGAAGAAGCATACAGAAAGTATCGATTTCTTTCCGCCTCGCTACGATGAAATTCAAGAAACCGTCTCAATTTGAAACGCTATTTATTCGTCGCAAAGTTTTGCTTGGTCTCAAAATCTCGAAGCTGCAATTGGCGATCGCGGGATCACTGGAATCGAACTCTTGGAACTAGTTGAGGTACGCGCGACGTGTAGCCCAGCGGAAGCTGTCCATCATCTGCAGCACCACGACAGCGCCAGTATCCAGCGGACGGTTTTGCACATGTTTGAAGTTCGCCAGTTTCAACTGCGGTAAATGTACCGGCTTCAAATAAACTAGGGGAAACGACAGGTGCGACAGCAGGAAAGTTTTGGCCAAAAACGGAAGCTCCCCAGCAGTTGACCGTGTTCGCGTTGGTCAGTGCGCAAACATGTGTACCTGGTCCGTTAGTCTTCATGTTTTTACCGACCTTGACGTCGATGTAAGTACCGCCCACCATCATCGGCGAAGTATATTGCGGAGGAGAAGTTGCACCCTGTCCGATTTCGGCAGAAGCGTTTCGTCCCCAACAATATAAGCTACTCCCACTATTGATGTAGCAGGTCGCTTCCGCGCCAACTGAAACTTTTTGAACACTGGAGACGACCAGAAACGGTGTTGTGACATTGACTGTTGTGCCGTCGCCAACTTGCCCTTTATTGTTGTTGCCCCAGCAATAGAGATCGTTAGCAACAGTAACTGCGCATGCCGTGTTCGCACCAACGCTGACTGATGAAAAATCAGTCACTGGCATAACTGACTGAGGCAAATCGTGACTAGTCGTTGATCCAAGACCAAGCTGCCCATCCGCGTTGTTACCCCAGCAAAATAGCTTGTTCGACATATCGATCGCGCAAGTCGATGTAGTGCCAACGGAAACAGAAAGGAAACCCGCCGCGACCGGCACAGGCAAATTCTGTCCAATTGTATTTCCGATCCCAAGTTGACCACCCGTGTTCATGCCCCAGCATTTCAGCAAGTTGGAAGTCGTAATTCCGCAGGTGTGACGGGTGCCAAAAGAAACCGAGGAATATGTAACACCCGGATCGACGTGAACCATTGCGTCTCGCGTGATCGTCGTTCCGTCGCCCACATTGCCCGTCGCGAAAATAGAGTCCAGATCGTTCGCACCCCAGCACCAAAGAGCTCCAGCGGGTGTTATGCCGCATCCGCCGCGGCCAAGACTGACTGATGCGAAATCAACAAGCGGGGCCAAGGCGACGATAGCAGTTTTGCTAATGTTCCCAGTTCCCAGGTGGTTGTTACTGTTGCCGCCCCAACAAAATCCTTTACCTTGGCTGACCGCACAGGCGTTCGTGGCATTCAGCGAAAAATGAGTTGTCATGCCCGGGAGCAATGAAGCATCCACAGGTGTCATGCTTGAGCCTCTTCTTACTCCGTCACCAAGAAGCCCGTAGTAGCCATAGCCCCAGCATTTTAAGCGACTATCCGCCTGATCAATTCCACAGGTTGTGTTTGCACCGGCTTTAATGGAATTGAAATTGTAGGCAGCCTGAGAGGCGATCGGAAGGGACGAGTTTGTGCCGGCTCCTTGCCCAAGTTTTCCGGAGGAACCTTGGCCCCAGCAAAACGCTTTTCCGTCTGCCCGCAGAGTACAAGTGTAGTATTGGCCACCAGTAACTTGTACCATTCCTCCGCCGGTCACTATTTCAAGTGGTGTTAAGACGTCCGTGGTATTGCCGTTTCCAATTTGCCCAATAGAGTTGCCACCCCAGCATAAAGTCGCTCCATCACTTCGAATAGCGCAAGCATGGTCATAGCCGACCGATACATCAACAGCCGTTCCACCAATGCTGATCGCGACTGGTAGCAACGCATCGCCGGCTGATAAATTATTTCCAACTCGTCCATTGTTTTGGCTGCCCCAACATTTAACGGACCCATCGGTTTTTAGGCCGCATGCGGAACTGAGCCCATTCGCCACTTTGACATAACCTGTTCCAGTCAAAGTAGGAACATTCATGGAAATGAGGTTCCCAATTCCAAGCTGGCCGGTTGTGTTGTTCCCCCAGCAATAAAGTGAATTATCAGTTCGGATGGCGCATGTTGAATAGTTTCCGACTGCCACTTCCAAGTAGTTGTTAGCGGCATCAATCGGCACAGGGTAAAGCTGATCAACGTTACCGCCGCCATCACCGAGTGCGCCACTTGTGTCGCGCCCCCAACAAAAGAGTTTTCCGGCAATCGAAATTCCGCAGCTATGGGTGCTGCCGACGACAATTTTATCGAGTGGAGTAGGGGCAAAGTCAAAATCCTCAATCCAAAGCTCATGCACTTGCTTTTCGCCGATTTGAATTCCTTGGGTGTTGGGTGAACCTTTCAAAGAAACGGAGAGTCGTTTCTCTAAATTTCCCACGCTCCCGCCAATCACGCTGACATCAACTGAATGAGAACTGGTGAAAGCAGGTACCATAATGTTTTCCCGACCCAGGAAAAATCCGCTGTACTGAATTCCTTGCGAAGCAGTACCTTGAACTTCGATGTCGAGCGAAACCGGCGTTGAAAGAATCGGTGATATGTCGATTGCAAGACTTCGCAGTCCGACATTTTCCGGCGCCGATGACCATCGTTCGACAAAGGAAATTACGACAGGTCCCTTTGTAAGGCGTTCGATCGTCGGCGTTGCAACGATCTGTTCGTTTCCTGCCGCGTCGATTCCTATAACACAGACGAAATAAAGTGCAGGCGTAGGAGTCGAGACATCCAAAGGTGTCGCGACTGGTAGTGATGCAGAGTAATTGCCGATATTCATACAGTCAGATTGTGTAATGTTTGAAACCGCATACCGATATTGAACGACATCCCCGGGGCTCACTGTCAGCCCAACACTTGTTCCAAGTACGATGCTGGTCGGTAGACCTGTAACCACTGCTGTGGGCGGAGTCGCATCTTTTGTGGCAATGACTGCGTTCGACCCATAATTTCCAACGCTATCTAAAATGTCAGCCGCGATCGGCAGCGAGCCATCGACTTCCGCTGTGACATTCACGTTTGTCGAATAGACGCCACCCGCGCAAGTCGCCGAACCGAGTGTACTACCTAGGGTCAGATTGACAGCAGCGCCATTGTCAGAACAAGTTCCGCTGACGTTTAAACTTACGGAGCCGGTCGCATTTACTACCGACGCATTGACAGGTTGGGTGATGGTCACCGTCGGCACGACGACATCTTTAAAAACTGTATCTGAACCGTTTCCGGAATTTCCTGCTGGATCCGTCGATACGACAGTAAGGGTCGCTGCGCCATCCGCAAGGGCCGCGAGATCTATTCCTGCAACAGCGTATACGCCAGATGAACACACCGTCGATCCGTTTATGGCGCCGATGGTCCAATTGACCGCGAGTCCGTCATCTGAACAGGTCCCGCTAAATCCAAACGTTGAAACGGAAAGTGCGTTCACGTCGGAGGCAGGCGTGAGGCTTATTGCCGGTGCAGTTTGATCTAAAATGATCGCGTTTGAGAGGCATGAAGAAACCGATCCAGATGAATCTCGAAACTTTGCGTAAACCGATTTCGGGCCGTCCCCCGAGGTAAGGGCAAAGCCAGATGTTGTCGGGGAGTACGGTTGCCAAGTGCCACCGCCTGAACAAGTCGAGTTCGTCGTGTAATAAGCTTCGCTTGCAATAAAGGGAAGTGAGTTGGTGATAGTGACGTTGAGACTGTTAGTATAGTTGGCGCCCGAATTGAGTGTAAAGGTTCCGCCTGTCAATGGCGGGGGCGTTTGCCATTCGCAATTGTCATAGGCCGTGCTGGTAGCGAAGCTACCCGTGATTTCAATGTTGTTGATACCTGAAACGATGTTCGCTTTTTTGGATCCGATGTGAAGTGGGCCCGACAGTGAGGTCTTTCGAATTAATGAACCGACGGTGGTGATCTGGCATTCTCCAGAAGACTCGGCCGCGAATGCGAACAAATGAAATGTTCTATTCGGCCCAGGCGCGACGTTGAGCTCGATCTCGCTTCCGGCAGGCGCAAGTCCCGCAAATTGCGAAACAGCAATATTCTTTTCAGGAGCCGAATCTACAGTGCACTGCTGGGTAGCAAGCGTGGAAGTCGAACCTTCTGGAATTTCTACAACAACAGCGAAGCACTTTGTTTCAGCTAACGAGGCGGGGTGTGCAACACCCCAATCTGCTGCAGACATTGCTTCCAGTTTTGCGATTTTCGCAAAATGGTCTTTTGCTTCAGGCTGGGTACTGGCGGGAAGTCGAACGATGACTTGAGAACTGTTTTCCGGTTTTCGGGTACAGCTCAAAACGGAAACGGAAACAACGGCCGCAAGTAGCACGGCGTAGCCTCGGGTCGGACGACGAATAGCATTTAGACTTCTGAAAAGCATCAAGGGTTATATCGGTATTTTAGTGCCGAGACTGAACGTACCAGTCTCAGCTTGATGCGATTCGCGGTCTCAAGTGGTCGACAATCTCAGACTGAGATTACTTTTTTTCCGCGGGAAGGCCCTCTGTAAGAGCGTCAGCGATACTAAGGCGAGCCATATTCATAAACGCCTCAAATCCGACCGCACTTTTTTCTTTCAATAGAGAAACAGCCATCCCAAGTTTAATCGACGCGATTTTGCAAGATTCGCTTACTTCGATCGCCTTGAATTCTTTGGTCAGGGTTTCTAGATCCGTCGATTTGGAAATAGAGTGGTAGATTCCCATCGTGAACGGTGCTCCACAGTGAGCAAGCGTAAGACCAAGATTAACGCTCGCATCAGCCGACAGTGCCCACGGACCTTTTGTTTGAAGGGATTCGTTGTAGGGCTTTACAGCCGCATCAACTTCTTTCTCGCCAGCCAAGGATTGGGCCGAAACGAGTGTAAGTGTTGCCACAAAAGCTATCGCCGCTGCCAAAATGTGTCGCATGATAAACTCCTTCAAGGTGTTACCTGGTGATTAGCAGTATTGAAAGTGTTCGCTTCAGGGACGACGCTCTTCTCATTTGGCTGTGGTTTCTGCATTTTCTAGGCTACGCCAGGCTGAATCCAATAGGCTCTCATCCCGGGTAGGCTACCGGTTGGCGACAAATTTGCGCTCAGCGGGCCTCCTATTGAGCGCTCGAAGTTTCAGGTGATGGTGTCGGGATCGCAAGTAAGGCTTCTTGCCACGGAACGCCGTCGATCAGGAGATCCGTAACTTGAGCTTCACCGCGACTACCGATAGAAACGACAATACTGGCTTGCCGATTTTGAACCAGTTTTTCTAATGCGAGTGCCTTTTCTTGAGGAACATAGAAACGTTCTAGGCCCGCAACGAATCGGCTTCCGGTGCAGGATCCCTCGATTGCGACTTTGCAGTTTGAATCGCGAATTGGACCATTGACGAAAACACCCGTGTCAAAACAAATATGGGCTTCAGTTTTTTTGGACCAATTTGCACTGCCTACGGAGCACACATCTGGAATGCCATAGTCGACCGAGTAAATCAGATAATGCCCCGACAGTAGGTCGCGCGGGTCGAATCCGGAAATAGGAAATACTTTTTTTACACCAGTCTGGCGCAATGTATGTTTTTGGAGGGTGAGTCCTAGTAGCAAGACGATGGGAAATGCTATAGCAAACAATAGTTTTTTCCGATTTAACGTCATCTAGCAAATCCTTCGGCCCATGTGGCGATCGCTGTGCGATACTTGTTCCAGAGAAGTCCAATTCCAATGACTACTCCGCCCGAGAGGATCAGACCGAATCCCGTCGTCGCAAGTCCGCCAATAGCTTGAAAGTAAAAAATCAGAAACCGGAGGGCCATTAGTCCCAGAATCCACTGAAAGACTTTTTTGTCGTGCAAAGTTGCTACTAGCACTCCGGCGATGGCGAGCGTGGCTAACGTCATTCCGGAATAGGCGAATTGATTTCGAACGCCAATTGATACGGCGTGAAATGGCAATGAAAAAGCGAGAAGCATCATCAGCATAAGGTTTCTCTGAATGCGATTGTAGGTTCCGGCACGCAAAATTCCGAAAATTGAAACGGCCAGCAAAGCGTAGCCGAGGACAAATCCGCCGAATCCGTAGGTCTTGTCATTGTACCGACTAATTTGGCCAACTGTTTCGGCGACTCCGATCGCGCTGAGGCCGGTGATCGCGGTCCAAAAGCGGAGCGCCACTGTTACACCAGGCTCCGATTGCCCCGGAAGAATTTGCGAAATGAAGCGAGAGACCACTGTTCCCGCAAAGCAAAGTAGTGGTGTCGTAAACGCGAGTGCATAAATGTTTTCGTCAAAGAAAACCTTCAGTGATTGCGAGTCGACAATTCCCCAAAGGCCTGCGGTCAGAAAGCCGCCTAACCAAAGTTTTGCAATGATTGGGCGCAAAGACATAAACGACAATGGCCCCATAGCCAGAGACCAAAACAGAATGGCCTGGTAGAGTTTCCCGCCGGTGTGATAAATCTGCGAGATTAGGCCGATGGATGCCAAAACCATCATCATCAGACCGAATATCAATGAGTCGTACAATATCGGTTTCGCCTGTTGGTCAGCGATATAAATTCGAAAGCCGATCGCTCCGAGGACGAGGAAGTTTACAGATAGTTTTACGAAGTTAGGTATTTGATTCCAATTAGAAGCAACCAGTGAAATAACGCCGATCCCGACGATCAATGTGCCAAGGATCAGCAGGCTGCTAAGAACCCATGAACTTTCTGGAAGGCTCGCCTCATAGGCGCGGATTTTTTCAATCTGTGCCGCATCGATCAAGCCGGCTTTTTCCCAATGCATTAGTTTTGAATCGAGTTTTGATTTCGCCATGCTAGCGCTGAAGCTTTCCAACCAGCGCTTGAATTTCGGTTGTCTGAGAATTTATTTCGGCGATATTTGCTTCTAGCTTTTTCAAAGCGCTATGGCTTTTCGATTTCGGTCCGACAAGAATTTGCTGGTTCGGCTCGAGACTTCCCAAAAGGCTCTGAATAGACGCTTTGACGTCGGGTTCTTTCGCTTTGATTTTTTCAACGATTTCTTGGATCTTATCAAGAATCGGCTGGTTCAAATTCTGTTTCTCAGCAGCCTGCTTTTGAACTTGCGACTTCGTCTCATCTATTTTGCTCTGAATTTGACCGATGACGGATGCGTATTCTTTATCTAAGCGTTCGCCCTGTGACTTCAATTGATTTGTATCTACTTTTCTGAAGCCGTGCTTTGTGGCACCGTCGACAAACTCCTTTGAAGCCTCTTGATAACGCCCCATTGTTTTCTCGATGGTTTTGAAAGTGGTCTTCCACTTCTTCTGGGTCGCATTTAGGTGCTGGTAGGCCGGATCATCGGAACGCACGCGATCTTTCCCTTGAAGCTTTGCTTCCAATGCAGTTTTGTCCGCGATCAGCGCATTGCGTTCATTGGCGATTGCGCGATGGGCATCGGCCATTTTTCCGAGTGCTTGATCAAGATCCTTGTACGGTGCTTCGGTTCGCTTTCCGCCATCGTTCAAGGTCCGTTCAAAAAGTCTTTTTTTATCGTTGAAATCTGCATCGACTTGCCCAAATGAAGTGTCGAGACTGTGCATGCTGGTGTTGAGACTATCAGTGACACCGTTTGTTTTGTACGCAACCACGCAGCCAGTTGTCAGGAAAAGTGATAAAGCCGTGATGATTCTCGCAATTCCAGCGACATGAATTAGCATTTGTTGGTCTCCCTTTATTCCATCGATTCTGGAGCCACTAGAATGATTGAAACGAGAGCGGCATTCAAAAGTTAGGGTACAAAACGGATTTTGCTGGATGAAAGTCCGTGCTGGTAGTTCAATCGAGTTATGACGAATAGGTTGTTCGAGAAGTTACGACTCCGTTGGAAAGCCGTACTCACTCTTTTGATTATTATTGTCCCTATGGCGTTTGGGCGAAAGACATTGATCCCGGTGGTTGGTGCGACGACGAAGTCTTGGAACGAAAAAACATTTTGGTATGAGCCGTGGGGTATATCTGGGGTTCATAAAGGTATCGATATATTTGCAGACAAAGGAGTGACCGCTCAGGCGCCTGTGTCTGGTCTGACCATTTATGCCGGAGAGATCGCGTTGGGCGGAAAAGTTGTTTTGCTTCTCGGGGGAAGCTGGCGTCTGCACTATCTTGCCCATTTAGATAGGATCGATGTTTCGCTATTCCAGACTGTCATCCAAGGAAGTCCACTGGGCCTCGTGGGCGACACTGGCAATGCGAAAGGAAAGCCGCCCCATGTTCACTATTCGATTGTCACTTTAGTGCCGTATCCTCATCTGATCGATCAATCGACACAGGGCTGGAAAAAGATTGCCTATCTTAATCCGGATGAAATTTTGCGTTCAAGTTTGGACTGAGTTTTTCTATTAGCCTTGTCTCAGCTTCCTCGCTTAGGCCAATCTTGGGAGTTCGCTTGAGTCGCAAAAAAGCCTCAGTGGCATCCTTTAAAGCGATCTCTGGCGGGGTGCTCACAAATTCGAGATAGTGGCGTGCGAGGTAGGTGTCGACGAGAAAGTTAGTGCTTGGAATCCATAAAGGTAAGTCCGACCAAGGCCCAACCCCCAAACGCTGGAGCTCTTCGGCACTGACCGAAATCGCATTAGCCAGTGAATTAACTCCCGCTGTTTCGCCGATAATTCCTAAAGAACTTCCGAGACTGAGCGGAAACAAGTCGGCGACATTAAAAGCGTGGCCTACGGCTTGAGGCCTCGTTAATGCACTAACAAAAGCTTGCGCCAAATCTGGTGCATAGGTCTTTTGAACTGTTGTCAGACCAGCTTCCGGTAGAATGAATTTTCTATTTCTGGTCGCACGCCAAATCCAATAAGCAAAACGATCCGTGTGATCATGTTCACCATACACCACGCTTGGTCGAATAATGACGGTGGGAATTCCTTCGTATTGTTGACTCCTGGCAACGCGTTCGCATTCGGCTTTTCGCGGGCCGTAGGTCATCATCGAAGCGTCTACCGCTTCGCTTTCGGTGCATTCAAAAAGTTCGGAATTTTCGGACAGAATTCGTGATGGATTTATGTTGATCGAGGATTTGTAAACGCTAATAGTGCTGCACTGAACATAGAGTCCAGACCGACCTTTTAATGTTTCCAATAATCTAAGTAGCGACTTCGGAAAGTAGGCGCAGAGGTCAATGACGGCATCCCAGTTCTGCCTAAGTTCTGAGATCTGCAGTAGGTCATCTTGTTCGCGATCTCCGAGGATGCGGTTGAGTTGAGGGAAGACTTCTGGACCCGTTTTTCCGCGATTAAAAAGTGTTACGTCGTGATTCTGTGCAAGCAGCTGAGTGACGACGTGTCGACCGATGAACTGTGTTCCACCGATAACAAGAACTTTCATAATGTAAGTTTCTCTTTAATTCTCATCGGTTCTGCAACATTGCAATATCGGTGGGTCCGTTCACCGGGAACTTTAAGACTCACACTTGGATCTGGCGAAAAATACAGTTTGTGATCGAGCTTTGTTCCCCAATTAACGATAGGTCCGAGGAATTTTTCGCGACAACAGCCAAGTAAACTAGCCCCTGAATTTTTTGAGCAATCGTTTCCGAGCGTGGTCTTTGCACCTTCGACGCAGTCTTTAACTGTCGCAGTGAACGGAAGGTCAACGGAAGATGGTTTGCCTAGCGAAGCCGGTAGAGAATTTTCTTTGTCCAAAGTCCAAAGTTCAGCATTCGAAAAGAGCTTGGTGATTTCGACCTTAGCTGCCTCGAGATTGTTGTCAGCTAAAATCTGAAAGTATCTTTCAATTGACGGAAGACCTGTTACGAAATAGCCGCGAGCCGTCGCGCCAGTAAAAAAGTGGCGTTTGATTGAAGCCTTGGATGGCACTATTTTGCTTGAACCGCAGATCTGGATTTCTTTAGCGCCCGATTCGCTTACAGCTTGCACCCAAAGAAAATCTTGAGCGCTGATCTGGGCGGCCTCTAATGGGACCGAAAGCTGGGAAATTGAAAACAACAATCCGATCAGACAAATTAATTTTTTCATGAATTTCCTAGAATAGAGCGTTTTCGACCATCTTGCGAAGGTCGGTAGGTAGTTGCGATGAAAGTTCACTAAATCTCTCTTTAAGTCCGTCTGGAAGAGATGCCTGTTCTCCAACTACAATTGCAGAGGGATTGAATTTTGTCCGCTGGTCACCGGCGTCAATCAATAGAACTCTGCGTTTGCCGTTTTTGAATTCGACGTGAAATGTGTTTGAACCGCGCCGGTAGTCCACGTGCAAATAATCTCCGCCAAAAGTGAGATCGAAATCAGTAGAACGAAACCATCGCTCTCCCTTTTTCTCATGCTCCGTGACTTCATAAAGCTTTTCGCGACCAAAAGAATTGCCCATTCGAGAATCGTAGCGGGGTCGCGCGTGGAGGGCGACTTAAATTAAAACGCCGCTCGGACGATTTGGAGCGGCGCATTTCAAAAATGTAGGAGGTACCTTAGGGTATGGTGACTGTGAATTCAGGTTGCATGGGGTCGGTACCTGGCTTCGGAGTGACTTCAACCGTGGTGTAAACTTTGTTTATGCAACCAGCTGGGCAGTCACCAGATCCTTGGTAATAAACCAAAGTGAATTTGTCGTTGAACGACGCTTTGCCGGTCGAGCCGACCAGCGCGATATCGCTGGACGCACCGATCACCATTGAATTTGCAGGCGGACTGAGGGCTTTGATAAAACCGTGATCGATCCCGGGAATCATAAGAACTTGATTTTTCACGTAGCGCATGTCTTGCCAAGTATTGACACTCACTTCGAGCGATACTTCGAAATTCGATGAATACCCACCGCTTCGCTCTTTCACCACCAGGCGATTGAGGCCTAAGTCGGCAAGAACTTTGGCCGTTGGAGAGACGCACTTCATGGTTCCGCGAGAGTCCAGCTGATAGACTACTTCGACAGAAGTTGACTGACTAGGTTTCGCGTAGCCGAGGTTTTGCTCTTCGAGCAAAGTTTTCCGACTGTATCCGCAGCCGTTGGAAATCTCTGTGACCTGGGCCTTTAGCGCCTCAACTTGGTTCGCATCTGTAGCGAGATCATAGGTTTGAAATGACAAGGTTCGAAATTTTGCTTCGCCTTGAGTGACCGATAGCTTGCCGACGCCGGTCAGATTTGGATATGCCGCCTCGACAGCACTAAGTGCCTTGTACATAAAGGTGTGCTGCGGGCCCCATGACTTTAATTCTGATTTTGCGTCCGCATTGAAATGTTCAATTGCAAGTTCGAGGGCCGACAGGAACTTCTCATCTTGAGCGTTGGCCGGCGGAGCGATTGCCAGGCCGGCAATAAGCGAACCGAACGAAAAAAGAACCCTCACGAAATTTGCTGCCATCGGAACTCCTAAGTGGGTGCGGTCAATTAGAGTCTTCCTCTAGCTCAGAGTTCGAAGATAAGAGAAGTAGGCATTTCGCTATGTAAAACTTCGGTGTTTCAATTTAGCCGGCGCCCGTACCTTTTGGCGCGGCGCATCTCCAAAATGTAGGCGGTACCTAGAGGGTTTGGAGGAACTGGATGAGATCTGTGCGGTCGGTAGGTGAGAACACGAGTTTTCCGTCTTTAATGAGAATTCCCTCGTCGTGTCCGTGATTCCCGAGACCAGGCCTTCGCGAGTCGAAAAGATATTCTCGGGACTTCATCCAAGACCTCGGCGCTCGTGCGCCCATCGGATAGCCATTGCATTCGAAATCAAAGTCGCGCTGTGGATTAAGGGGTTCACCAGCCCAATAGGTTTCAGGGCGATCGTCGCCCGTGGTCAGAACGGCGCACAGACTTGGGGCTGAATTGTTGTGAAAGTAAGGCCATCTCGCCCAAATACCCACGAGGGGTGGCGGGACGTAGCCGTTTTGAGTTTCGATTTGGACGCCATTGGTTTTTGAAATTTTCAACGTATTCAAAGCAAGGAGTGATTTCATACCTTGATGACGGTGAGAATCTGTTCCGACATCGACGACGCGGGTGGATTTCGGATATAGGACTTTTGTGGTTTTCAAAATTTCACTAGCGGAGAGATCCGTCGTGTTCGCTTTGTCCCAAGCCTTTTCATATTGCCCATGGCAGCGCACGCAGTGAGCCGTAAATAGAGCTTGCCCGCGCTTCGCCCTTTCAAGATCAATCTGCTCGGCCGGGAAAAATTCGGTAATGGAAGGCGCCGTCGTCGAAAACACGGCTGTGGTAAGTTCCTTCAAAATTTGACGATTGTCTGCGATCCACTTTTCGAGTTCATGCAGGTCGGTCCCTCGCCCGAGTTCGTTCCACAATATATTCGTCACGATTGGATTTCCGGAAACGACAGATCCATCCGATAGAAATCTATTTTTGTATTTCACGTTCCACCAAACAGCTGGCTTGCTGTCGGCCGGAAAAGTTTTTAAAATTTCCTCGTCTGGGGCGTACGGCTTGTCAGGATTTTTGGTCGAAAATTGATCGCGATCACGTCTGGCCAATGAAAGTGCTACGTGTGCTAGAGATGTATCGAGGCCTAAGACTTCCGGGCGTTTGCTGTCGACAAAACGCATATTTTGCCTGGTGCGCCGATACATTGCCGCTTCGCCTTTGCTGCTTCCAGTCGCGGCTTGGAATAAAGGAGTAGGGGCTAGCTCCGTCATCGTTTTTCCTCGAATAAAAAACTGGTTCGCCCGCGGGAAACGATTTGTTAAACCAAATATCGGCTGACCAAATAGTTGTCCGATGTGACAGCCAGCACAGCTGATTGTAAATCCAGTTCCTTTACTGGTTTTGATTTTACTCAGTCCCATTGGTTCGCCCACTTTGTACCCAGGCGGAAGTGGAATGGACTCAGTTGTCGTGCCGGCATTTTTCGGAAAGCGATGTAAGCCAAGCCAGCCCATGGCGTCTGAAAACGATTCGATCGAAGTGAACGCTTGCGATAAATTTTGTAAAATCGCGCGAAGCGGATTGTGCGATGGAACGTCCAAAAATCGTTTGATTGATCGGTAAGGTAAAAGCGCTCCTGTGACCGTGACTGGATAAACAAGTGGGTGTACGCGTCCACGAAGAAGAGCTTCTTTGTATTGAGCCTCCTCGAGTCCATAGGGATTTGGCCGTCCGCCCTCCTCGATGATCTCGCCACGAAGCCAAGTGGCAGGAGGAGGCGGTATCGGTCGAGGCGCAACAGGGGGCACTTCGCTGACCGGAGAATTTTCCGCCTCTTTCGCAGCTGCCTGCTGATCAGAGGACTTCGCACAGGACGAAAGTAGGAGGGCTAAGCACAGCGCGATTCCTCCCCGCGAAGCGATCACAGGCACCACCGCTAAAATCTCAGCGGCTTCGGGAAAAATAGTGGCGAGAAATCGCAATTTGAAAATTTCAATCACCGTTTCAATATAAACTGTTGAATCATAACCACCAATTCCAGCTCGCCAGATTCTTGATCTAGTCTGACCTTGGTCGGGTAGTGCGGCGTGCCCTTGAGTCATTGTCTTTGGCTGCATAATTGAATTCGAAATGCCGATTCATAGGAGTGAGTTTTTCATGGCGTAGATTTAGAGAATATCGCTGCCCATGGACCGATTTATTGGTTGTTTTCACATTCTTTAGTTGTTCACTGCTAACATTTTTCAGCTTATCAGCAGCTGCCGATTCCCGAACGTGCTCTGCTGACTATGCCAAACTTGATTTTTTAACCGAAGAGGCACGAAGCCGTGTGTTGGCATTCAGTAAAAACGCGGCCAACTTTGTTCGATCGAATTTTGACAGTGTCAGTGAGCGGCAAAATGTCGAGCTAACGAAACACGGTTTACCAGAAATCAAAACTGGCATAGTTGAACCGATCGTTCCTGCTTCGCTGCCCAAGGACGAGCGTCTCGCGGCAATGGCAAACAAGGTTAACTTTTTATTTCAAGATCAAGACTCGATCGTGAGTTTTGTCCAAGTCTTTGCCGAGGATATTGCCGCGAGATTGGCCAAAGAGGGCCGACTGAAAAGTTCCGACTTGTTTCTTACGTCAAAGGCAGGTTTCCCCCACGTATTGCAGGACCTCGCTTCGGATCAGGGTTGGGGTCCAATTCTTTGGGACCCTGGCTACTTACCAAGGGACAAATTCCGAACGGAGGTTCTCGCTTCCGGAAAACTGTGGTACGAACACGAACTGGCGGACACGACGCATACCGGCTCTTCTCACATAATACAGTGGCTTTACGTCACACCCGCTTTGGAGAAAGAGTTTGGTCCCGGAGCAGCTAAAGATTTATTGAAGTATATGTCGACACCTGAAGGCTATTCTTTGTGGGAAACCCTGTTTGACAGAGCGCCGCCGCCCTCATTTTTTCGCGACTTTCGTGGGCCATCGGCGTTTAGCGCTTATCGACTTGCGGGTCCACTATCTTGGTTTGGCGTACCTTAAACGTAAGTTCAGCGACAGCACCTTTGGGTATGCAATTTCGAACTGTGATTGTTCCTCCGTGTAGCGCCATGCATTGCTGAACAAAGCTGAGGCCGAGGCCCGAGCTTTTTTTACCAGTGCGCGGTCGTTCCATGGAGAAAAATTTTTCCGTCGCGCGATCAAGCGCAAAATCGGGAAGTCCGACGCCCTCGTCTTTGACCGCCAGTTTTACTTGATCACTTTCACGAACGACCGAAACCGTGATGGTGCCGTCACCTTCCGTCGAAAAATCGAGAGAGTTTTGAACGAGGTTAGAAAGGCATTGCCAAATTAAAAATCGTTCGGCGAAAAGCGAAACTCCATCTGGAATGTCGGACCTAAGAGAAATTCCAAGGGTGCGTGCCTGCGCAAAAAAGCTTTCTAGTACTTCGTCGACAAGAAGGCCGATATCGAAGCTTTCCAACTTTAGTCGGCCGGCGCGTGCTTCAAGCGAAGCGAGTTCGAGCAATCGTTCAGCAAGATCGTGAAGTCGTTTTGCCTCTGTTTGGATGTTTCCTAAAAGATGTGTCCGGTCCCTTTCCTCAAGCTGATTGCGCTGCAAAAGTTCAACTGCCCCTACGATACCAGTAAGCGGAGATTTCATTTCGTGCGTAAGATTATGCACGTAGTTCTCGACATATTTTTTTCCCTCAAGCTTTTCTCGCAAGTCTTCAAAAGCTAAAGCGAGGGAGCCAATTTCGTCGTCGGCTAAGCGGGGATAAGTTGCTGACATACCTGAGCGGCGCATTTCAACGTACATTTTAAGTCTTTGAATGGGGCGTGCGATCAGTCCGCTGGCAATGTAAGCAAGAGGAAGCGACAGGATCAGAGTTACAAAGAAAATCAATAGCACTCTAAATTTGTTGCGACGTATTTGCGTTGCCACACTGTCGACCGGTTTCCCAATTGAAACAGCGCCGATCGTCGTACCTCTCACTATAATGGGTGCCGCAATGAAGTGAATACTGGTCGCTGCATCGTCAGGATTCTGTCTGGTTGCGCGTGCGCCGTATTTGCCATTGAGTGTTAAATTGATGTCTCTCCATTTGGAAAAATCTTTTCCGACGGCTTCTCCTGCTTTGCTATCGAAAAGTACTCGAGCGTTATCGTCGGTGACATAAACCCGAAGAACTCGATGACTCTCTTGATCGGAAGCATTTCGGTGAGGAAAGCTTGTGGCAATGAGGCGGGAAAAACTTTTCTCTAGATCGATGATTGCGCTGCTCAGGTCTCCTGTCTTTTCGGCCTGCTCGGCAATTTCAGATGCGAGAATTCGGGATGCATCAATTAACGTCAGTTCGACCGCTTCCAAAAGCATGGGTCGCATCTCTCGATAGGCGCCGAATGCGACGATCCCGGTCGAAAGAAAAGTAACGACGGCAAAGCTTAAAGCCATTCGAACTGAAAGCTTAAGATTTCTCAATTCCTATGACTCCCTCAATGAATATCCGGTTCCGCGATGTGTTTCGATCGGAGAATGCATGGGCTTTGCGGCCTTTAATTTGGCCCGGAGTGATTTAATATGCGCATCGACCGTTCGTTCAAGGCTCATCCCGGGATCCTCCCACACAGCTTCCATCAGCTGTTGGCGAGAAAATACGACCCCTGGACGTCTGATCATCAATTCCATGAGACGAAATTCGTAGCGTGAGAGTTCCAGAGGAATGCCATCGAAATGAATTTTCATTTTCTCGTGATCGACTTTAAAAAGCCCGCACTGACTAATGCGACTAGTTTCTGCGACGTTTACTTTGGTTTGCGCGCGCTTTGCCAGCGCTCGTACCCGCATGGCAAGTTCTCTGGGGCTAAAGGGCTTGGTCAGGTAATCATCGGCACCCAATTCGAATCCCACGATTTTATCTATTTCCTCTCCTCGCGCGGTGAGAAAGAGAAGTGGAGTTTGAACTGTCATGCGGACTTTTTTGCAGAGTTCAAACCCCGTTTGATCTGGTAAACCAATATCGAAAATTAAAACATCATAAGCTTGAGAGCCGATCAGCCGAAGGCCCTCGGCGCCAGTTTTTGCGTGGTCGAGTGAATATCCCTCTTGTTGAAGAGCGACTCTCACATTGTCGGCGATTGAGATTTCATCTTCGACCAGCAAAACTCTTAGCACCGTTGACTCCATGAACTTAAGCTTCCTGCTTTTGACGGCTTCCAGCAAGTGCCCAGTTGATTTTTGCAGTCATCAACATAAAGGCCGACAGCGTCAGGAACAAGCTGATAGCGCCAATCAGTAGCGCAAAGTCCTCGCTAGAAAGCATCGTGTATATCAACGCCTTCACTCCGGCGATCACCGTGATTAAGACCAGTGATTGTTTAAATGTGGCCCCGATTGTCTTGAAGTAAATAAATAGCAGGCCCATGACCGCACAGCTTGCGACGGTGTAGGCCGTCAAAAATCCTGTTTGCTCTGAAACTGCAAGTAGGAGCACATAGAAAACGCTTAAGGGGAGTGTCATGAGCAGGTACTGCATAGCGTGAATTCGCATCGACCAAAGTGTTTCAATTAGGAAAAGCGCTGTAAGCACTAAAAGTGTTATGAGAAAGCTATACTTCAATGCTCGTTCCGCTTGCGAGTAATGGTTGACCGGTGTCATGAAGCCTACCGAAATTCTTTGGTTCAGTTGCGGCTGGATCAATTTCCATCTCGCCGTGAAGCCAGCTTTAGAAATCGATTGATCTACCGGCAACTGGCCTTGAAAGCTTGGGTGTGGCCACCTCGAGGACATGTTTACTTCTAAAAGGTCGGCTTCGGTGCGAATGTCGAAGCCTTTGTGCCCATTAAGCTGGGCGTTCAGCTGAAACTTGATTTTTTCACCCGGAAGAAACGTCTTTTCTGGCAGGTTTAATACAAAACCTTCTGTCGTACGTTTCAGAGTCATCGGTTTGTCATTCAATTGGAATGCAAATTCGGAAATGGCCTCGCTGTGTTTGAAGCCGAGCTTTAGCTTTTGGGCAAATGGCGTTTGAATTTCTCGGTTTCCTTCGGGGATCAGGTCTTTCGGGATCTCAAATTCGCCGCGCATTTCTAGCTTGGCTTTGTAAATCGGGATTTCAAAGATGCCGCGTTTTCGAGTTTCGAAGCTGTCGCTTGATGTGATCGTTAAATTTGCGGGAATCAAATTGAGAGAATGGTCTGTGCGAACTGTCGTTTTGTCTTTTTCTACGTAGTCCAAGTAGTGGTAGGGCAGTTCGAACGTCACGGCCCCCACTTCGTGCCAGGCGGCCCAACCATTTGTGACTGAACTAATTGCTTCTTCTTCGTATCTTTGACGATCCCGGATAAGCCCTTGAATCAGGCAGCCGGGAATCACCGAGCCCATCAGGAGCGTCGCGAGACCGATCAGTTTAAGTATCAGCGGGGAGCGATTGGACTTTTTCTTAGGGGTGTTCGACTCTGAGACAATGTTCATAGCTACTCCGTTTTGTTGTTAAGGAACACACCTAGGTTCCGACAGCCGTGTGAAAAAAAAATGAAGTGGTAGGGAAATTTCTGTGAAATCTCTTTAATTCGGGATTCAAAACGAATTCTGACATGCGTTTTAAACCTTCATGATCAAGAACGTTATGCCTTCAAAGGAAGTACAACGTGGGATTGGAAAAACATTTCGAATGGTTCATCTGGTCTAATCCGGTCACAATCTGGTGGGTGTTTTTGGGTACGCGTTTCGATCTTTTCTGCCACGTGCCGACGTACAAAGAATTGTGCTCTTCGATACTTGGTGGTCGAGCGTCTTTGTAGGACGAACGGTTGCGACCATTGCGGAACTGGCTTTTGTTGCGCAGTGGGCAATTGTGTTAAAGATGGTCGCTTCTGCTCTGCCAGATTTTGAAACTCAACATTCAAAAATAAGTTGGAATACGACTTGGGTCCTCAAAATTGCCGCGCTAATTGTGCCGATGATCGTGTTTGCCGAAGTGTGTTCTTGGTACGCTGTCATTACAACCAACTACATCGGTAACTCTATCAGGAATCCACATGGGCGTTCACTCGCTGGCACGTCACTCATGACATACAAGAATGGCGTTCGGAAATCCCATGGAAGTCGCTGTATTTTAGCGTCGCAGTTTGGGTGAGTCTGACACTATGCTATGTGCCGTCGGCACCCAACCGGCTACAAAAACATTTTCGCAAATAGTCGTAAGATCTATTCGAACAGGACAAACTAATCGACGTGGCGGCTTTCGACTTTGGCGATTTTTCCCTCACGGACTTCAAACCAAACGATCCACCTTTCGACCATAAAGCCGGGAAGAATAAACCGAATTCGGTAGTCCAAATGCTTCCCAAGGGCGTCTCGAATTTCACGCACTCTTTGTGGGTAAGCCTTCCGCACTTCGGGAACGTGCAACTCATTGTCATTCGCATAGATGGTTGAACCATCGACGGTTTGAAAATCAATTTCTTTGGCCCCCAGTTCGAGAGCTCTATCTAAAATTTTCTCTACGTTTCGTCCAAGTGCGTATTCAGCCTCAAGCTTGACGGCGTTTCTAGCGACATTGGACGAGTGGCGTGCGATCAATAACATAAAGCCGATGACTACAACGCCAACTAGACCGGCGATCGAACCAAGCACAATCAGAACGACTCTCATACTAAAAAGTGTATACACCTCAGCATTTTGAAACAAGAATTAGAATGAGGCCGTATGAATCTTAAGAAAAGCGCCAAAGTTTTGATCGGTTTGCTGGGGCTATTTTCGTTGTTAGCCATTTTGATCTTTTTCGGTGGTTCTTACTGGTATGGTTGGACTGAAAATCGAAATTTTGAAGCATTGAGGATAAAGTCGGCTTTGAATTGCCAGACTATGGCTACTCACTGCGCAATTCAGGCACAAGACAAAAAGCTGTTGGCGACTCTTCTTGTAGATGAGCGAACTCACACGCTAGTTGACGGATGGGGCTCCTCGGCGTTGCTGTTTGCTGTTGCAAATGAAAAATCAAACGAGACGGAGTTTGTCCAACTAGTACTTGAGGCTAAGATCAGTGTTCAGCTGGAAAATGAACAAGGAGATGATGCCCTCGCAGTCGCCTTGCGGTTAAAGAGGTTCGATCTTGCCGAGCTACTGGTAAGAAATGGTGCCGAGCCCAATCGCCTGACCGGGCTCAAGGGCCAGAAACGACTGAATCGCCTTGGATCCGCGCTTCTCAGTGGTCAGCACGAGATCGTGACTTTTTTAATTGATCAGGGTGCTGACAAGAATATGAAGGACGAATTTGGGTACAGCTATTGCGAACGACTAAAACTTCATGGGCTGGAAGCAAGTTTCCCTCCTTGTGTCGATTAGGTCGATGGCCTGTAAAAAGGCGAGAGGCAGTGGCAAATTCTTTCCGTTGTTGAAACTTCTGCGCTTGAACCACTTCTCGAGATCAAACCTAGAGCCTAAATACGTCACCCCTCATCGAAACGACCTGGTCCGGTGTGTGCTTTACCGCCCGTCAACTTTCTTTAATTAGTTTTCGGATAAAGCGACTGGTTCACTGATTCCGCTCAAAGGGTTGTAAATGAAGCACATGGCTGTGATGTCTTGGGGACTGATATAAGCTTGCATGGCCATGGACACGGCTACAGCAAGCCAATTGAACTATGCATCTGCCTATGTGTCAGCGGCGCCGGTTCCGTTGTTCTCTCGCGAATCGACCTTACAAGTAAAAGTACGTACAGACTTTTCGTCTTTGATTGGGCGGCGTTATGGGTACGGAACCGACAAGCTAGCGAGACAGTTCCAGACCGTTTATTTGGAGTTGATTGGCCCAGAAGCGGAGCGCTTTTCAGGAATCACTCGTGCGCTCGTTTCGGGCCGCGGAGCTTTACGCGGAAACGAATGTCCGTTTCCACAATTGAAAATTGAATTCGAAAAGCGACCCGGGCGAGATAGCTTTTTTCAAGGTATTAAAGAGTTGAAGATGGTCACACACTGCGGGGCGAGCGTCACTGGTCGAGGCGTCGATTTTAACGAGCTGGTGCGGATGGAATATCTGGTTTACAAAATCCGCCAGGCTGCATCCGATTTAAGTTTTCATGCACGGCTCTTAGAGGTGACCTACGAAGATACCTCCGGTACGCTTGCGCCTTTTAAGAGCTACGCCATTTTTGTCGAAGACGTTTCCGATCTAGCGAAGCGAATGAATGCTGAGAGGGTTTACACTCCTGCCCAAGTTGAGGCCCGGCCCGAGTTATTGAACTTACTATTGTCCAATCTGAAGGACGTGGATCCCGTTCGCCGCGCACATCTACAGCTGTTTCAAGTCATGATTGGGAATTACGACTACCATTGGGGGCACAATCTTAAAGGAATACTCGGTCCTTATGGTTTTGACCTCATTCCTTATGATTTTGATTATGCCGACATTTTTGATAAGCCGATGCATGGTGGAGGCCTGTTTTTAGAGTCGGGACTCATGTCTTGTCCTTCCTCAGTCGAACTCACAGGTGTGGTGGCGGGAATATTGCGGCGTCGAGAGCAGGTGACGAACGTCGTTGCTAGAACGGACCTCATTAGTGAAGCAGCAAAGCAACTTGCCCTGGGATCATTAACAAGATTTTTTAAGGACTTGAGTGCTGCCAAGATTCCAGACCGGGATAGTGCGGCGGGTGGCTGTTCAATTGATCAGTGAGCTAATTGCTATTTTTCTCTAGTGTGCCAGCGATTCATCAGCTGACTGAGTTCATGCGGAGTCATTCCGTAGTTCGCGGGAAGTGCAGCTTCGTGCCCGTTGATGTTTTTCATAAATTCGGCAGCGGCTTTTTCGCCCTCAGATCGAGCTTTAAATTCTTCTGTCAGGTTAAAAGTCACCATCGAATTAAAACCGATTTTTCCAACGTTGAATCCTGTGACATCGCTCCATTTATAGCGCTGCGTTCGAAACATTGCCTTAATTGTAAATCCCTCTGTATCTAAAACTAGCTCGCTTGCGCCCGGCAAAAGCTGCACGGCTGTGGCAAGGGCAATGATCGAACAAACTGCACTCAGCATCAGCCCAGTGGACGAGTGATCTCTCTGATAAAGCCAGAGACCAATTGCCGCTGAAGCGACATTCCCAACAGTGATGGCGAGCGCTCGCGATTTGCCAGCTTTCAATACTTGCTTACGTTTTTGATCTAACATCTTGTTTCTGGTCTTATTCTAGAAGAGTGCCCTTTGTCAGCATTGCTATGTCTAAAGGAAAACTAGTCTTGAAGCCCATTGCCGTGTTTACGGTCTGCTTTTTAACTGCATTGCTACTCGGTGAGACGTGGATCCTCGTGCGCGGAGCAGAAACTTTTGGATTGGTATACCGCTTAGAGACCCATTATCTCGATCACCCCCACTTTTTCTGGTTAGCGCAGTCGTTTGTCTTTGGATTGATTGCCACCGCATGGTGGCACACTTTTTCAAGGGCAACTGCAGCCGTCAAATTTGTTACGGCGGTATCGGCGGTTTGGCTGGCCGTTCTTTTTGCGGCACTTCCATGCTCACTTCTTTGGATGTTTTTTGAATATCGGCCGTTTGTCCTGCGTCCCGCACAGGTTTTTGATCTCCTGCCACAGGGTTTCGAGGCTGCGATAATTTTGTATATCACCTCGATCCCGTTGAATCTTGTCGGAACCGCGTTTGCAGTGGCTCTGCTTTTCTTTTTGCGTCAGTCGGTGCACGAAACAAGGCAGGTAACAGGACACTCGCTGGCCTACTTTAAGCCGGCCCAGTCGACCTCAGTGCTTTGGAATCTGGTTAAGACACTCTGTCAGACAGTCGTCTTCTGGTTTTCGTTTCTCTATTTGATCCCACAGATTTTGCTCGCATTTGAGCGGTTCTTCGGTTTCCAGCCATTTCGATTTCCGGGTCAGGATACTTTGGCTTTTTTGGGATTTGTCGCAGCGAGCATTGGCGGACTGTGGAGTGGTGCGACCATGGCTGTTGTTGGACAAGGAACACCGCTTCCGTTTGATACTGCCGCGAAGCTAGTCGTGGCCGGTCCCTATAGGTTTGTTCGCAATCCGATGGCACTCTTCGGGTTGGCTCAAGGCCTATTTGTCGGAATTTTCTTGGGCTCCTATTTTATTTTTCCTTATGTCTTTTTAGGTGGTTGGCTTTGGGGCACCTTTGTTCGTCCAGTGGAAGAAAACGAACTCAGATTTCGATTTGGCGCAGATTACGATGCCTATTGTCGTGAAGTTTCCTGTTGGCATTTTCGATTGAAAAAAAATAAAATTTAAATTCCGCTTTACAAAAAGCCGAACTCCCTTTTATTCTGGCATTCTCAATAAATGTTTTCACGGGAAAGGGGGCCACACATGATTTTGAAAAAATCGATTACTCAATCGACGAATCAAGCGACAAGTCAGTCGACAAATCAGTCAGCGATGGCTCTCCCTCGAAACGTTGCCTGCTGACGACTAGGTTTGTCCTCTCGTTGGTTTAAGTTTTTCACAACATATTTATTTTAAAGCTGCGGCATCGCTGAAGCTTAGTCTGACGCTGAGTCTGACGAGCATTCGATCGGTTCGGTCGCAGGGTGAGTTAGGAGTTTTTTTATGTCTCTTCTGAGACGAATTGTAAATGTCATTGGCGATCGGGTGTTTTTCGCGTGGTTAACACCGCTCTTGAAAACCGGCAGCGAGCGGAGTCTGGAAGTAGGTGACTTACCGGCATTACCTAGCGAGTTGGATCCCGAAACTTTGGTTTTGGACGAATCTAAAATCTCATGGGTAAGTGGCGTGTCTTTGCTTAAGACTTTGCTGATTGTTTCATCTAAGATTTGGGGACCTGCACTCGGATTCTTTTTGCTTTTTGCGGTAATGAACCTACTTGGCCCCGTGTTGGTAAACAATTTTGTTAAAGCGATTCAGACCGGCTTTTCAACTTCGGCTGAGATGCAAGCTGCGATGATCTTGGCAGCTTTAGTTGGAACGACCGGCATCATTGGTGGCGTTGCAATACAACACTATTTTCTTTGGCATTTGAAATGGAACCAAACTGTTACGAACATCGTGAACAAAAAGATTTTTTTTCACGCGCTGCGCTTGAGAAAAGGTGCGCGCGAAGCGACGCCCGTTGGCGATTTGGTCAATCATTTGAGTTCCGATACCGAGGCAGTCGCTGATTTTGGCGGCGGCATGGCTGATCTCATCTACAGCATCGTGATGATTGTCGGGGCAATTGGCCTTCTGTTCTACTATTTGGGCGCGACAGCTTGGGTGGCCGTCATTCTTCTCGGCGTTCTTGCTCCTATGACCAAAAAAGTCAGCCGTGACTTCACTGCATTCGATGAAGACCTAATGAAGTGGCGCGATCGACGGGTGACTCTGATGTCACAAATCTTAACAGCGATACGACTGGTGAAACATTTTAACTGGGAAAAAAGCGTTTCTGAAGAGGTTGGAAAAGTTCGAGAGGCCGAACTACATTCGCGGGAACGATTGGCTCGCGCGGAGTTGTTAGTGACTTTGATCTACGTTGCAGTCGGCACCTTTGTGCTATTTGCTGTACTGGCAGTGCATTCGCTTCGCGGAGCGCGCTTCGATGCAGCATTGATATTCACGTGTGTAAGCTTGTTTGGGCTTCTTGAAGATCCGTTTGCGCAAATCTCACGTGTGATCAGCACAATGATTACTGCTAAAGTTGGCGGAGAAAGAATTGCTGGATTTCTTCGGCTTCCGGTTGTCGACGAGGCGGCATTGCGAGTTGAGCGATCTATTGATCAAGGTGATAGCAAGCCAGACAAAGTCGAAGTTCATTACAAGAACTTGCACGTCCCCGCAGGGACATCACTTGCGGTCGTCGGCGGCGTCGGAAGTGGAAAATCGACGTTCCTTCATGTCTTGATGGGAGAAATGAGCGGATACTATTCGGGCCTTGAAATTCGTGGTGTGCCACGAAGTCGTCTGCGAATTGGGTACGTGTCTCAAGAGGCATTCATTTTGAATGGTACTCTTCTCGAAAATTTGGCATTCGGTCGCCAAGATATTTCTGAGTCCGAGTTATCGGAAGCCCTGCGGGCATCCTGTTTGGAAGAGGACTTGCGTTTGATGCCTGGAGGTTTGCAAACAGAAATTGGTGAAAAGGGAATCAACTTATCGGGAGGTCAGCGCCAGCGCGTAAGTCTGGCTCGAACAATCCTACATCGCCCGAATCTTGTTATTCTAGATGATCCGCTTTCTGCAGTTGATAGCGCCACTGAAAAGGCACTAGTCGAAAATCTCCTTGATCGAAACGGACTCTGGAAAAACGTCACTCGAATTATGATCACGCATCGGCTTAGTCATTTGAAGGTTTTCGATCAAATCGGATTTTTGGCAAAAGGCGAATTTAGAGCGACAGGAAAGTTCGAAGAACTCGAAGCGATTTCTCCAGAATTTCGTAGCTACCTAGAAGAATATGCCTTTTCGCAGAGCCACGGGACTCCTTCAGAAGGGAAATCAGAGTCAATGGCAGCCACGGTCGTGCAGGTTTCCGGCCACGAGCGGGTTACTGAGGACGAAGATCGTGGCTATGGTGCCGTGGCGACAGGCATGTATCGTCACTACCTCGAAGCCTTAGGGGGCGAGAACCTGCGTCTGCGGCCTTGGGTGCTGTTCGCGCTGGCGATTGCCGCCATGAGCTTAACGGGACTTCCGCTTTTGCAAAAGACTTGGCTTGCGTATGTATCTGACGCGCTCAATGAAACCACTTTGGCTGGGGGTCCAACAGGCCTCAGCTACGTCCGAAATCTAGCAAGTCAGCCAATGTCTGCAATCTACATCTATGGAGCGATCGGCTTACTGGTCATGGGTGGAACATTACTAGCGGATTTGTTTTGGCTAAAGCGCGGACTTGCCGCCGGACGAATGATTCATGACAAGATGTTGAAATCTGTTTTAGGTACGAAAGTTCGCTTTTTCGATTCGACTCCTGTCGGCCGAACTCTCCAGCGATTCTCACGCGATCTTGAAGCTGTCGACATCCATTTGCGATGGTCCTTCGAACATTCGATAAAGTGCTTTGCACAAGTGTTGCTGACGCTATTGCTGATAGTTTCGGTATTGCCATTTGTTGTCATAGTGATGGTTCCGGTTTTTCGAGTTTATTACTTCATGCAAAAAACCTATCGGGCTAGCTCGCGCGAGGCAAAACGTCTTGATTCGATTTCGCGTTCGCCTCGCTACGCTCACTTTAAAGAAACCCTGCAAGGGCTTGTGGTAATTCGCTCCTTTGACAAGAAGGACTGGTTCACGGATGAGTTCTTTAAACGGCTTCGGCACAATCAGCGGATGTTCTACGGAAACTACATGATCAATCGCTGGTTTTCGTCGCGAATTCCCGTTGTAGGGGGATTGATCTCTATTGCAACTGCAGTGTCGATCGTCATCGCTGTTAAATATGGCTCACTTTCTCCGGGCGTCGCAGGTTTGGTAACTGTTTACTCGTTGAGCTTCTGGGGCGTATTGAATTGGGGGATTCGAATCTGGGCCGAAGTTGAAAGCCGCATGACAAGTCTCGAGCGGGTGAGGCATTTCGCAAGCTTGCCCCAAGAGGCCGATGTCATTGGAGATTCGTCTCACGTCTCGGTACCGGAAAATTGGCCAGCTTATGGCGAAATTAAATTTGCCGGTGTCAAAGCTCGCTACGCCGAAAATCGACCAATGATTTTGAAAGGGCTCGACTTTACATTGCCGGCGGGTGCAAAGGTCGGAATTGTCGGAAGAACGGGGTCCGGTAAGAGCACTGTGTTTCAAACGCTTTACCGATTTATCGAGCTCGAGGCAGGGAAGATTCTGATCGATGACATAGATATTGCCACTGTGCCCTTGGCTCGACTGCGTCGTGCTCTCGCGATTATTCCTCAAGATCCGACGCTGTTCATTGGAACGATCCGAACGAATCTTGATCGATACAACGAGCACACGGATAATAAGATTTGGAGTGTTTTAGAAAAGGCGAGTCTAGCGGAATTCGTCCGATCGCTTCCAAGAGGTCTAGAGACAGAGCTTGTGGAAAACGGAGTAAATCTCTCGCAAGGCCAGCGTCAGCTACTTTGCCTAGCACGAGCGTTGTTATTGAACGCAAAAATTATTTTGCTCGATGAGGCAACCGCGAGTGTCGACGTGAAAACTGATGCAACCGTCCAGCGAGTGTTGAAGGAAGCTGGCCATGGCGTCACGATGTTGATGATCGCCCATCGACTTGGGACCACGAGAGATTGCGATCTTGTTCTTGAAATAAAAGAAGGAAACTTAGGACGTGTCCTGAGGGGGCCGTTCAATGTTAAATCGGTTGCACCGGCATTTGCGAATGCGTAATCGGAGAACTTAAAATGTGGAATGAAAAATTTGACCGACCAGATCATCTCTACGGAACAGAGCCAAACGATTTTCTTAAAGGAAGTTTCGACTGGATCCCAAAACCGGGGAAAGTGATTTCTCTCGGCGAAGGTGAAGGTCGAAACGCGGTCTTCTTGGCGCAAATGGGATACGAGGTATTTGCCGTCGATAGTTCGTCGGTTGGTTTGGAAAAAACCCGCAAGCTCGCTTTGGAAAAGGGAGTCCAAGTTTTCACTGAGGAGGCAGACCTAAAGTCCTTTGATCTCGGTACAGGAAAGTGGGATGGCGTCGTTATGATTTTCTGCCATCTCCCAAGTAGTCTGCGAGTACCCTTGTGGAATCGAATTTCGAAAAGTTTGAAAAGGGGTGGTGTGCTTTTAATTGAGCTTTATTCGCCTCAACAATTGGATGCTACTCGCGCGGGAAGATCAATCGGCGGACCGAAGGACCTTGATCTCATGGTTACAGTCGACGAGATTCGCACAGCATTTCCGGCGGCAGAATTTAAAGTTCTTCGTGCAGTCGACCGCGACATTCACGAGGGAATTGGACATCGCGGACCAAGTCACACTGTACAGGTCCTTGCACGACTCTAGGTATGGCGCACCGCATTTTGTAAATGTTGGAGGCGGCTTTTGGAGTACCATTTCTGGGTATGCGGACGAAAGTTTGTTTGGTTTCAACATTAAGTTTAGATGTGCGGGTCGCGATGTGGCGCTTGGTGCAGGAATCCTACGATGGGGCTACCGAGTCGCGTTTCGTTGAAGATCTATTTGATAAAAGTCATGTAATTTTGCTTCGGTCCGAAGACGGGGATCTGCACGGGTTTTCAACTTTGCAGGTCACGGATCATGAATGCGGCGGACGAAAGTACAGAGCTATTTTTTCAGGCGATACGGTTTTGCGCGAGAAATTTTGGGGAAACGGACATCTTGCCCGCGCCTTCGGTGCTTACATTTTGAAAGTTAGACTTAAGACATTGTTAACGTCACCTAGAACCATTGTTTACTGGTTCTTGTTATCAAAGGGTTTCAAAACCTATTTGATTATGGCCAATAACTTTTCGCAGTACTTTCCGCGTCCTGATCGACCGACTCCCTCGGAAGTTGATCAGATAAGACTACACTACTACTCACAGAAATACTTGCAGACGAAATGCCATTTTGATGAAGCGAGTGGAATTCTGATTCCGGAGCCCAGTCGTCGAATGCGCTTAAAGCACGGAGTTGCAGGTCCTCCAGCGGGGGATAAACAAAATATGAAAACCGATTATTTCGTGCACGCAAATCCAAATTGGTCTCAAGGTGAAGAACTCGCATGCATTGCGCGGGTTTCAGTTTGGGTTCCGTTGGTTTACTCCTTCAAATTTATTTTTAAATCGACACGGTGGCAGATTTCTCGTGCGCGCAAGCAAAATGACCCCGTTTTTCGTCCCCTCGAGACTTCATGATTGCTGAGCTGAGGCGGATGGCCGTCTTTGATTGGCTTGTGATTACTTTCACCTGGACGACGATTTGGGCTATTGATTATTTCCTGCGACTTCCTGAATACGCTTTTTGGCTTATGCAGATTTTTGCAGTTTTGGTGATCGCCGGTCGATTTCACGCTTTAGGAGTAATTTTACACGACGCTGCTCACTCGAGTTTGAAATCAAAAAACGCGGGGCTTACGTTTCACGCGCTTTGTGCCTATCCGATAGCCACCACACTCGAGGCAATGCGGTACCATCACCTTAGGCACCACCAATTGTACGGAACAGATTTGGATCCCTATTTAAAACGAGACTTGGCAGATTTAGATCCGCGTCTTTCACTTTTTCGAGCGGTGATTGTGACTTTTCTAAAGGCGTCGGCTTTGGTCCCAGTTTGGATTGTGCGCCCATTAGTTGGCGTTCTTGCAATTAGATTTCTGACGATAAAGGCTTTTTATAGAAAAGCATTGTTACAAGATCGCGAGCAAAACAGTTATGAGTCTGAAGAGTTTCGTGAGTGTTTGACCGCGGAAATCGGGCAGCTGATATTTTGGCTTTTGCTGGTATCGTTCTGCGTCTTTCTCACAAAAGTTATGAAAATTAATGGAACGACGATTTTTCTATTTTACTTTTTACCGCTCTGGGTAGCAGGTTTTGTTAATGTCTGGCGCGTTTTGTTTGAGCACGATCACTCCTACAGGCGGGGAAATATTGTTGGACAAGACCCAGTTGGAGTGTGGCGGACGACAAAGCTGATAACCGTTCCTGGTTTCGATTGGTTTTTTGCCCCACGAAACATTGGGTATCATCAGGCTCACCATCTTTTTCCTGCAGTTAGACTGAAACACTTACCAGAACTTCACCGTAGGCTTTTTGCTGACCTAAATCACAACATCGTTTCGGATTCCGTGACGGGCATACCAGTCGCTAAAGGTTTGAATTGATTTTTTTCCGTAATAGCTAGAAGCAATCCAATATATAATACGATCATTCCACTTTCCATACGGTTTCTTCAGCGGCCGCAGTATGTCGAGGAATAGCACAACGCGCTCTTCGTTCGTTTTGTTCCAAGCCTCGTGAATCAGGGTGTCGTCGAAAAAAAGACATTTCCCATTTATCCATGTTCGAGATTGCCCACTGACCATGAGTCCACAATCCCCTTCGGGTATTTTCAAGGCGAGGTGACAGCGGACCAGTCCTTTGTACGGACCGCGATGTGGAGGAATTATTTTTCCTGGCGCCAGAATTGAAAAGAAAGCTGTGCGCATTTCTGGAATCGCCTCGAGCGCGCGAGTTGTCGCCGGGCAAAGTGTGGTGTTTCGAACGGACTTTGCACCGTACGCATACAGCAGAAAAGTTTGCCAGCGATTGTCATTGGTTATTGCAGCTTGTTCTTTTGAGACTTCCTGAAATGGCGGAATGGGTTCCCCCGATTTTTTCAGTTCAAGGTATTCACGAAAAATATCCGATGCATTCTGCTCAAGCCATTTCGTCCATGGAAAGTGAACAGCGTCTATGTATGGTTCGTCGGGGATCGTGGATTTTGACTGCATCCAACTTTCAAAGACTTGTAGCAGTCGAAAAAATGCCGGTGGACGATTCATATTGGAAAGAGCTCGTTTTCAACGAGCACTCTTCGCCAGAGCGCAGCTTCGTCGATTCGAGCGCTTCCGACCGTAGGCTCGGCATGATCAATTTCGGGAAGTTCGCGATGAAAAAATTGAGGCCAAACTTGATCCTCTGTTAAAAAAACGCCGTCATTTCTTCTTCCTGGTTCAAGCTGGTTGATTCGATTTGCCTGAAGCTCGATCCATCCCGAATTTGATGTCGAAAAAGTAGAGTAGGAAAAGATCGGAAAGCTAAATCGAGTTCGCTCGATTTCGTTCACGAAGGGAAGCTCCTCGTCGCCCGCTAGTTCTGTGCAGGCCGGTTTGGCAAGAATCGCGGTCAGCGCAAGTTTGTGCATGTATTCTCGGACAGATTGGAACGGTTGTTTCGGAATATTTTCTCGAAAAAGAGATTTTAAGTAAGGCGCGCCTCGTTTTGGGGTTTGAAACAAGATCGCTGCTTTTGTCCGCTTTCCCAGGCTTGGATTATTTAATATGGCACCTAAGGTTTCGAGACCGCCTTTGCTGTGCGCGAGAAAGACAACGCTGCTGCTTTGTCCAATAACTTTCGGAAGATTGTGCGCTATTGACTCGGCGTTTTGGCTAATGGTGCCCGCAGGATCGGTAGGCGCGAATCGAACTTCCGCACCGCCGCGCTGAAGCTCCGACTGCACCTTTTTAAAGTGACCCGGCATGTAGGCGCCAAGCAGACCGCGCACAAGAATATAAGTGGGCTGGCGCACTGATATTGTATTCTGAAGTTGAAATTTATCCGCCACCGTTCAACGCTTGAACAAATGAGAAATTTCAGCAACCAAAATCTCCTCGTTTTGTTCCTACAATCTGCGGCATGGATCATTTGCCTGGAAGCTCTTCATATCCTCGATAGCTTTTGGGCAAAATCGGCGGTCGTCGTTTTTTTCTGTTTGATGATGCAAGGTGTGTTTTCCTTGATGCATGACTGTATTCACGGACTGGGGCACAATCGCCGGCAGCTCAACTATGTTATGGGCTGGTGGACGGGAGTAATGTTCGGCACGCCGTACTCACTTTTTCAGGTTAATCACCAAGGTCATCATATTCGAAACCGAACTCCCGCAGAAATTGCCGAATATATTCTTCCCGGCGAATCGAGATTGCGAAAGACTCTCGTCTACTACTTTGCGATTCTTGGTGGAATTTGGTTCGGAAGCTTTCTAGGTTTAATACTGTTCCCTTTCGTGCCTTATTCGTTCGTTCGATTTCTGAATAAGCCAGGAACCTCGATGAACGGTTACAGCCTTTCTTTCAAGAGTTTCGATATGCTTCGATGGACAAGGTTGCGGGCAGAATGCTTAACGACGATTGTCATCTACGGACTTTTAATTCGGTGGCTGGAATGGCGGCTTTTGGAGTTGGCATTCGCGTATGTTGCGTTTGCCTTTTCGTGGTCGTCGCTGCAATGGGTTTATCATTTACGAACCCCGTTGGATCCGATTGAAGGCGCCTACAATCTCCGAAGCTTTACGCCGGTTCGCTGGCTATTTTTAAATTTTAATTACAATCTTACGCATCATCGACACCCCGAGCTCCACTGGCAGGAACTGCATCAGCGGACAAACCTTCGCGAGACCCAGCCTTCTTGGTACAGATACCTATTGGTGTTTCGTCCTCCAGAACCGTTGCCCAAGGACGTCGGCATTCTTGAAAAAAAATACTTCTAACAGCGCACCGCACTACCAAAAGGTACCGCCTACCTTTTGGTAGTGCGGCGCCTTTTGGTTAGAAGCGGGAGGGGCGGAAAGGGTGTGGGTCCGTCAGCGGTGGGCGGCCCAGAAGAAGATCAGCTGCGAGGCGTCCAGACCCTGGGGCACTTTGGAGACCAAGCAGCTGGTGGCCGAGGCAGAAAAACAAATTGGAAAGGTCTTCGGACCGACCAATGACGGGCACTCCGTCTGGCGTACATGGACGAAGTCCGCGCCAAATGTCGCGTGGACCGTTCTGAGTTGTGATGTGGTCAAATTTTAGATATTCCGCTGCGCCATTAAATATATTTCGGACTCTTCTTGGCGAAATTGAAAAATCCTGGTCGACGAGTTCGAGAGTGCCAGCTAACCGAACAGAGTTTGAACGCGGAGTAACGGCGATCTTTTTTTCCACAATCATAATTGGGTGGTGCGGTTTATTTTCCGGCATATCGATATTCATCGAATAGCCTTTACCGCCAAGCACGGGGATCCGAATACCAAGCTTTCGGCCGACCTCTTTGGACCAGGCACCGGTCGCAAGCACAATAGTCTCAGCCGTCATAAGTCCTTGTGTCGTGTGCAGCGTCTGAATGCGGCCATTCTGAATTTCAAAATCATACACTTCTGTTTGAGCCTGTACGAGCCCGCCGTGCTCTTTGAACTCGTCAATCATAGCTATCGTTGCGGGGAATGGCTCGATTTGCGCTTCGTCGGGAAAGTAAACTCCGCCCTTGATCAAAGGCCGTAGCGAAGGCTCAAAGCCGAGAGCGTCGTCTTTCGAAAGTTTGCGTCCAGCGATTCCTCTTTCGCTCATGAGGTTCATCTCGAGTTCAGCGTGCCGAAGACCGTCGTTAGTGGCGCTGACCATTAAGAGGCCACGCTTTTCGAAGCCAATATCTTTCGTCTTGAGAGCTTGTCGCTGAGCGAGCTCTTGATAAAAGTTCAACGAATAGGTCGAAAGCTTCGTTAGTACTTCAATCGATCGCAGCATCTTGGGGCGATTCATCGAAAGAAGAAATTCGAACATCCATTCAAGGAGAGTGGGATTCAGCTGAGGCTTGATATACAGAGGACTTTGAGGGTCAAGTACCCAGCCAATCGATTTCCAGAACATTCCCGGCTGAGGCAATGGCATTGCGAAACACGGCGTCAGCCAGCCTGCATTAGCGAAGGAACAGCCTGCTCCAATGGCGCCTTTTTCTAGAAGCAAAATCCGTTTGCCAGAATTTTCTGGACTCGTAGCAAGCTGATGGGCGATCGACGCTCCGACGATTCCTCCGCCGATAATGACGATGTCGAATTTCTGCACGTTCATTTGTATAGGGCTTTCTAGTAGTTTCGCCTAAGTCTATGCATCATAATCATTTTTTCCTGATGGACCTATCACATCGACTAAGGGCACCGCTTGTCAACCCGCAAAGACCGGCGTTCACCCTGGCATCAGGCAGGTGAGTTCTGATTGATCATGTGATTTGCCACTTTGCCAAAGGCGTCCATCAAAAGCGCACGCTTCCCCGCTTCGACGTTTCGGGCTTTAAGAGCCAGATCCATACAACGGAGCCATTGCTCGCTTTCACTGCGGCCTATTGAGAACGGCATGTGGCGCATTCGGAGGCGCGGGTGGCCGTGCTTTTCAACGTAAAGCTGAGGACCGCCCAGCCATCCACATAGAAATTCAAAAAGCTTTTCGATTGAGGCGTCTAAGTTTTTGGGGTGCATAGCGCGAATCGGCGCGGCCTCTGAGAGAGTATCCATCTGCTTGTAAAATTCAACGACGACGGCTTTCACACCATCTGCGCCGCCAAGCTGTTCATATTCGGACTCAGTGTTCGTGTTATTCACAGAGAACACTCTATCGATTTTTCCGAAGCGGCCAACTAAATTCCTGAGGCCGCTAAGCGCCGAGCGACTTCACCGATTGGGCTCGTATAGATGGGAGCTAAGTACTTCTTAAATCCCGGCTCTTTCGAACTATCGAGGAGTCGAATCAATTCCCAAAGTAAATCATCCGTGGTGACGATGCCGACGACCTCGTCGTTTTCCGTCACGAGCAGACAAGAAATTTTTTGCTCCAACATCTGCGTTGCAACTGTGACGATCGGAGTATCGGCGGAAACAAATCTTGCTGGTACTGACATGTAATCGCCAACAGTCTCATTCGCCGCGAATTTTTCCACGGTGAATCGAACCGCACCCGCGCTGTCAAACTCTGTATGAATCGCACGCTGCAAGTCGCGATCGGTGAGAACTCCGACAATCGAATTGTTTGGACCAATAACTGGAAGGTGACGAATACGACGATTTCGCATAACCTTCCATGCTGAAACGAGAGACTCGCCTTCGGTCACGGTGTAGAGCTTATCGGTCATTATTTTGCGGGCCACGGGTGTTGAATCAGACTGATTAAGTGACATCGGAACTCTCCTTTTCGATGTTCAATCGTTCAAACATTTACGTCTGCAAATTCATGGCCAAATCGGCGCTTGAATTTCCATCTGTCTTTAATTGCGAGAGGACTGAGATTCGCGCCCAGTACCTCTTCTAAAGCATTAGGCGATTTGCTTCGGAGATGAATTGTCTCGCTTGAAAAATTCGTTGGGACGAAAAGACTCGTGTCTCAGTTTGACGCAACGATTGCTGCTCCGGTGACTGCTAGCAAGGTGCCAATCAATTTCATGCTGTTGAAACCCGCGTCGAAGAACAGTCTTTCGGCTAGGAGGCTGAAGAAAACTTGGGCGACGATCAGAACAATGAAAGTTTTCGATGGCCCCAGCTGTTGAATTGAAAATGGAACTCCGAGAACTAGTAAGAAACCGAAAAAACCGGGTATCCAGTAAACCCAAAAAGAGGGGCCAGTTTGGGCAGCATCACGAAAAGAAGTCGTCGGTGGTCTAAGCATTTCGGGAAATAGTTCGGGTTTTATATAGCTTGCGCCTATCACGGCTAAGCTTAAGACGAAAAAAACTATCGCATTGATAAGCACGGCCGTCGTAAGTCCAATCGCCGCGCCAATTCGCCTATTCATAAGACCTTGTATGACGACGCCAAGTCCGAGCACTATCGGTATAGCAGTAATTGCGATTGTCGTTGCTACATTGGTGATCGTGGCAGCAGTCATGTGTCGTCCTTTAAGTCACGGATTCGAAGAAGTTGGGCCGCAATACTGAGAGCAATTTCAGACGGTGTGTTGTTGCCGATTGGTTCGCCTACTGGGCAGTGGAGTTCTTTGAGGTCAGCCAGCGATACGCCTAAATCTAAAAGATTTTTTTTCAGTTTTTCTGCCTTCACGGTGCTGCCGATTGCACCGATAAAGGGAAAGTCGCACGGTAACGCTTTTTGCAGAATCGGTAGATCGGTCGCGTGGCCCATTGTCGAAACAACAATGAATGTGCGATTTGAAAGTCGGGAAACATAGTCTTCCGGAGAGGTTTGCAGGACGGCTTGTAGGTTTCGAAACGCGGGAAGTTTTTCCAGCCATTCTTTTCTTGGGTCTATGAGGTGGCCGCCGTCGAGCCCAAGCATCGGAAATATGCAGGTATTGATGGCCTTGAACCGAGCAGTTTCGGAAAGGCCAGCTTCTTGAGAGGATGAAAGAAGAGCTGTACAGGCGCCGCAATCCCCTTCGGCGCACACCACTTTGGTGCCGGTCAAAGATTTCTCGTACCTTAAAAAATCTGAGACAGTCGAAAGTGTCTGTTCACCTTTCAGTGTCTGCTTGCGACCGTTGAGATAAAACGTAATTTCCGAGCGGGACTTCATATCCCGCTACGATTTCACAATTCGCCGGTTTCTGCCATGGGATTGCGCGCTGCGGAAACGAGCGGAGTCTCGGGAATCGCCTCAAGATCGAGTTCGATATCGGCATCAAGTCGCTTCTGAAGTTGAAGTCGAAGATCATTTCGTAGTTCGACCAATTCCGAGGCGGCTGCTTCCGACGCCATCGCAAGTTCTCTAACCGCTGGCTCGCGGTGCAAATTAATCGAGTTTGCTGGCGACCAATCATTTGCCTGAGCATCAGGGGCAAACAAGACAACGAATGCGAACCAAACGATCGCCATCCAAAGTGTAGTGCCTAAAAGATCACTAAGTAGGTGAAAGCTTTGAGTTCCGCGTTTGTTCATTTCGCCTCCGCTAGCTAAGACCAGATCGGTGACAAAAAGGGTTAGCCTAAGCCTCGGTTGTGGAAAACGTTTCTCGGTTGCCTACGCGGTTTCAGGTTTATTTTGAACTGACCAGGAACTTGATCGATCAGGCCTATTCTTTGGTGTCGTCCACCACGTGCCGAATGTTTTTTTTGTTATCAATGATCCAAACATCGAGGGTTTCATCGGCGTCTAAATTGACAGCGGAAATCAGTTCGAATTGATCAGCAGTTACAGCGCATCGATTGTCGCAATAGCGCTCATACTTGGCGAGGGTGACGGGTTTTGAGTAGTCATCATATTGGTAGATGGCATCACCGCCATCATCTTTGAGCGCGATAAAGGCGTCTGAGTTCGAGCGCGAAGGATCTTCGTTTGAATTGAGTCCGCCGTTTGGTGTGAAAGACTCTAAAAAACCAAAGCGGGCTTTGATAGTTCCCTCCGCTGGTAAATATCCAATGTGCCCTAGATCGGACGAATACCTATCGTATTCCGCAAAGTAAGCTGCCTGAGCCGAATAGAGCCCCGAGAGGGTGGCTCGAATAGCGCTCCTTCGCTCAACAATTTCTTTTTCCGAGAGCGGCTTGAGCGGTGGTCCACTTGTACCTGCTGCCACCGCGGTGGAAATTGGAGGCGTGGGCGACTGAGTCGGATTATCTGTTGAGATTCGGGGACCGCCGTTTACGATCTGGGCCTCGGAGTCCGTCTCTTCTGCCGAAATGTCGACGGGTTGTTGCGAAGTTCCAGGTCCCGATGCTGGTCGATTCAGTAAGAACCAAAGAGCAAGAGCAATCAAGATGGTGATCATGACGGTTTGGATTCGTTTCATTTTCGTTTCTTAACCACGCTCATGAGGTCTGCCGCTTTCTTCGCTAAATTTCGCGATGACTTCACCGATGTGCCAAGCGCAAGTGCTACGGCCATTCGGCGATAGGGACGGGCATTGGGTTTTCCGAACACACGCACGTCGACTTTTTTTAACGCCAACGCTTTTTCGACGCCGATGACTTCTACTTCGTCGAAATCCTTTTTTGAAAGCACGACTGCCGAAGCACTTGGACCGCGATATTGAATTTCCGGGACCGGAAGCCCGAGAATCGCTCTAGCGTGAAGGTCAAATTCCGAAAGATCTTGAGAGATCAAAGTTACCATTCCGGTGTCGTGTGGGCGCGGCGAAAGCTCGGAGAAATAAACTTCGCTATTTCTTCCGATAAAAAATTCGACACCAAATAGGCCTGCTCCACCCAGCCGGTCTGTGACTTTTTTTGCGATCACTTGAGCTTTTTTAAGTTGGGAAGGGCTGATGCGCGCCGGTAGCCAAGACTCTTGATAGTCGCCACGCTCTTGCCGATGGCCAATTGGTTTTACGAATGTGGTTTTTCCATCTCGACTGCGAATTGTTAAAAGTGTTATCTCTAGATCAAACGGAATAAATTCTTCGACGATCACTCGCATCTTATCGCCGCGCATGCCGTCGCACGCATATCGCCATGCCTTTTCGACGTCGCTCGAACGTTTGACTACCGATTGGCCTTTTCCAGAGGAAGACATTACTGGTTTTACGACATTCGGAAAGCCGATCTTGTGACAGGCCGTCGCCAATTCTTCCGGTGAATCTGCGTAAAGGTACTCAGCCGTTTTAAGCTTTAGCTCCCTTGCAGCGACGTCGCGTATCGCATTGCGATTCATTGTCAGGTGGGCCGCCTCGGCCGTTGGAATGACGGTGAGGCCGCGGGTTTCGAGCTCTATCAGTTTTTCGGTTCGAATGGCCTCAATTTCAGGAACGATCATGTCTGGAGAATGTTTTTTCACGATTGCCTCAAGTGCGTCACTGTCCAGCATATTGACTACTTCGAAGCTATCGGCAACTTGCATGGCAGGGGCTCCCGCGTACCGGTCGACCGCGATGACAGTTTGGCCAAGCCTTTTTAGAGAGATGGTTAGTTCTTTGCCGAGCTCGCCAGAGCCTAGCAGCATGATTTTGTTTTGCCGAAATTTCATCTCGCCATCTTGATCTGGCTTACGCGCAAATTCAAGTGCGAGGTTCCGCGCAGTCTCGAACCTTTTTTCTGAGGTTCGGTTTGCTTTCAATGAGCTTCAAAAGGTCGACACGGTAATAGGCGAAAATTTCAGAAGGCAGGATACGTCGTTGGAAATAGCCTGCGTTAAGTGCCGGCAGAAGCTCATTGAAAGCCGTCAGTAGTTCCCGATCAGCAGCAGTTTCGCCTTCCTCGACATAGAGGTCCCATTCCGCATGCGCAAGCTCATGAAAAATGGTTGTGGCAGCCGTTGACGAAGCATTTGCGGAAAGTGACCGGCTTGAAAGAGCTTGAACTGAAAATAAAAGAAGAACGGCAAAGCCGTGGCGATTAAAAGTCATCCCTATTCTCCCTCAGAAACGAGACGGCTACTGAAGTAATGTAGGTTCTGACTATTCGCGGGTTCCCGTTCGCACGCACGTCATCTAAGTGGTCACCTAGGCAGTTTTTGCATACAATTGATGGTGGAAATGCTGTTTTGGCGTCAGAGTCTTTGACCTTTCTCCATTATCAGTCCATGGTGGCCGCAGTTTAAGCCTCCAAAGGCTCTTTCGGGGTCGGCTAGCCGACATTGCAAACGCGACAAGTTCGTAGCGGAAAAAGAGTTCGGGGGTTTTTTAGCGGCCATATTATTGCCGCAAGGAAGGATCCCCGTGTCTCAGTCAACTGACGACATCCAAACGGATGTCTCGGAAACGTCTCCTATTGCGAATTCCTCGGAAGCAAATTCCCCGGATGTAAATTCAGGCAAATCTTATCGCACCGCTGGTCGTGCATCTTCTTCGGACTTAGATTTTGACGATGAATATTCAGATGATGAGTCTGATGACGTCGATATGGATGATGCCGGTGAAGAAGTTGTCGCTAAGGCGGGCTTCGAACAGTTTGATTTGAGTGATGCCGTTCATCAGTCGCTGAAAAAAATCGGTTACACAGTTCCAACCGAAGTTCAGTTGCAATGTCTTCCAGTTCTTTTGGAAGATAAAGAAAGCCGCGGTCGCGATCTCGTCGCCCTTGCGCGAACAGGTACTGGCAAAACGGCAGCTTTCGGTATTCCAATTATTGAACGCATCGATACTTCGATCCGCAAACCACAGGCGCTGGTCCTTTGCCCAACGCGCGAACTTTGTCAGCAGGTGGCAACAAGTCTTGGTCAAATCGGCATGCAAAAACGCGTTCGCGTTTTGAGCATTTACGGTGGAGATTCTTACCGTCGTCAATTCGAAGGATTACAACAAGGCCCACACATTGTCGTCGCGACTCCCGGTCGGTTGATTGACCTCTTGGATCGTAAAGCTGTTGATTTTTCGTCGATTCGAGTTTTGGTTCTTGATGAAGCTGACGAAATGATTTCGGTCGGTTTCCGAGAAGCTCTTGATCAAATTCTTTCTTCGTTTTCAAATCGTGAAGAAGGCGAGCCGCATTGCACTTGGTTATTCTCGGCAACGATGAGCGCCGACGTTAAACGTGTTCAGTCGCGCTATATCAGCGATTCTGTTTTCATCGATGCTCGTGGCCAAGAAGAAAAGCCATTGATTCGTCAACAGTACATGTTGACGTTCGAAGAAGATCGTCTTGAGGCGCTGAAGCGCTACCTTCACGTCAACGAAAACTTCTACGGCCTCATTTTCTGCCAGACAAAAGCCGAAGTGGCCGAAGTCGAGCAGGAACTGAAGCAAGAGGGTTTCAAGGTTGATTCGCTTCACGGTGATAAAGTTCAGCGTGACCGCGAAGCGGTCTTTGCAGCTTGGAAAAAGAAGACAATTAAGATTGTGATCGCGACCGATGTCGCGGCCCGTGGTCTAGATGTAAAAGGTCTGACTCATGTTGTGAACATGAGCATTCCTCGCGAGGACGAATCGTATGTTCACCGTATCGGCCGAACCGGTCGTGCGGGTCTTGAAGGTATTGCTTTGAGTTTCGTGTGGCCAAAGCGTATCGGCATTCTTCGTCAGCTCGAGCGAAAGTTAGGCGTAAAGATGGAACATGTTCAGGTTCCAGAGCCAGGTGATATCGCGCGCGTTGTTCTTGGTCGTGAGATCAAAGCTCTGTTCGCGAAGCCACTTGAGTACGTCGAAGGCAATCCAATTCATAAGACGATTTCTGAATTGATCAGCGAAGCGCAACCGATGGACGCGGAAGTGTTGCCATGGGTTTCGGCTTTGGCGGCTAAGATTCTTGAAAGCAAAAATCCAGGACTCTTAAACCGTCGTACGATCAAATCACTGCGCGCGGATATGGCGCCTAGTGGCGGCGGCAGCTACGGCGGCCGTGATGGTGGTCGTCGTCCAGGTGGTTTCGGCGGTCGTGACGGTGGCCGTCGTCCAGGCGGGTTTGCTGGTCGTGATGAAGGCGGTCGTGGCGGCGGAATGCGCGGGCCACGAACTGGCGGAGGTCGTTTTGAACGTCCAGAGCGCCGCGATCGATATGCGGGCGAGGGCCGTCCTGAGGGACGTCCGGAAGGTCGTATAGAGCCGCGAGCCCAGGGGCCACGTCCTGACGGACCAGCTCCACGCATTGATCGCGCTCGTCCAGGTAAGCCACAAGAAGTTCGCGCGACTAGTCGTCCACCTTCTGATGGGCCACGTTTGCGCGATCGCCGTGACGACTTAGGCGCTGGTGGCGGTGCACCACCTAAGCGTCGCGGTACCTACGAGCGTCGCGAACGCAACTAAAATGTCGCGCCAGCTTCTGGCGCACGCATATTTGTACTTAAATATTTTTAAGCGGCCGAATCTGTGCCGCTGAAATGATCCGAGGGCTCGAGCAGACATTTTGCGCGGGCCCTTTGTGTTTGTATGGCAATGCTTGAATTGGAATGATTTGAAAGCGCGGAGGCGCGCTCGATCAATCGATGAAATTCGACTCGCGTCGAATAGTAGACTGGATCTTTGGCTTTCAAGAGTCGGCCGATTTCTCCCATCGCGTAAAGACCGGAAGCTTTTCGTCCCTCGTCCGTGGAACGCGAGAAAATCATTTTCTCAAGTTCCTGCAATGTAAAGGAATCAAGTGCTTGGGAGCCCTCGTGTATCAAAGCATTGGCGGCAACGCGATTGTTTTCGCTAATCGTTAGATCTCGCATCGGGCGCATAATGGGGGTCACAGAGTACTTCGTTAGAACGTCGATTGTGTTTGCGATCGTTCGTTCGTCTTTGCAGTCAAGCAGTGCTTCCAAGCGAAGTATGGTTTCGTCTGTAAGAGCTGCTTTGGGAATCAAACTTGGATAGAGCATTACAATCGCTGAAGTGACTTTGACAAAATCCGAGTCTTCTTTCGCGCGCTCGGCTGAAAGTTCAAGCCACTTATTTAGACTTGGCGCCAACGTGTGACGCGATCGAAACACCGCAAGCGGGCGTAAAGCTTCTATCAGCGCGAGGTGATTTTTCACAGACCACGCGTTTCCGGCGCTTGCGGCAGTTCCGATCAAAGTTTCCAAACTGTGATCGTTTCTAAAGCGCGATACGAATTGAAATCCAGAGTTCGGTGCGCCTGTAAGATGCTGTTGAAGTGATGTCATCCCGGCAAGCCTCAAGAGCGTGACCGATTCTGAATAGCCTTTAAGACTAAAGTCGCCCACGAGCTCGAACTTTGCGCTTTGGTCGAGATCAGCCTGATGACGAGCGGCCATGTAAAGCAGATTTTCGCTTTTATCGGTCACGACTGAAAGAATGCGCACCGTCTCGATCAGTACGCCGCCCGATAGACTTAGTCCGTCCACCAGTCGTGCAAAGCGGAGCGTTCCGTGTGCAAGTGCAGATTTAACTGTGAAACGGTGTCCTTCAAGTTGAGTACGACTGTTAATTTCTTGTGCGAGCGTGTGAATGTCACGAATGGCGTCGATCGATCTAGCAACCGAATCTCTTTTGCTTTGGCCTGGTTTATCTTTGAAGTAGTAAATTGCCTCGTCGCCGACGAACTCATAAATCAAACCATCATAGCGCGAAGCGATTTCGGTGAGTCCCATAAAAAAAGTGTTGATGTGTTCGGCGAAACGTTCGCGGTAGTCGCTATTGAAAATCTGGCTAAAGCCATTGATATCGGTGCGCACTAGCGTGCAGTCAAAAGTGTAGGGCGGCGTTTGGCCGCTAAAGATTTCTCTTTGGAGAGCTGGTAGAATTTGCGTCTGTAGGACTGCATTTTTGTCTCGGGCCAGCTTTTCTGAATTCGCATACCCTCGGAAGCTTGCGAAGATGGCTTCAGCTTCGGACGAAATTCCGCTTCGTTTGGAGGTGCCGGTCGGGAATCGCCCGGTCTTCTGAATCTCGGTCTTGAGTTTCATCAGATCCCGAGTGTGAAGCCAGAACGCGAGTGCTGCCATTGCGATCACTGTTAGGATGTCTTGAAGGATGACTTTCCATATGTGCGTTTCAAAAATCGTCGCCCAAATAATGTAGTTGTCTCTTTTGTCGATACCAATGGTCAATAGCAGATCGTCTGCTAGAAATTCACTTCGTTCACTTCGCACAGAGTCGATCAGATCTTTTCCGGCAAATTCAGATCGGTTTTCATAGGTTGGGTTGACCGCTAGATCTAAACCGGGTGGAAAGGCGTGGGCGAGTTGACCTGTTTTGTAGACAACAAAGTAGCTAATCTCTGCTTGTTTAAAGGCCTCTATCAGAATTTGGTGAATTTCTTTATCCGCTCCCGCGAGATAAAGGGCCTGTCCAACATTTAGGTAGTGCAGTAGCTTCTTTTCTTTCTGGAGAATAATTTGATCCCGGCGATCGTTAAGATCCATGATCGTTGAAGCAGGGAGATAAACCGCAGTACTGATGCTGATCGCGACGAGAACAAGTGTAAAGAGCGAGAACTTTCGGCTAAGTTTCTGGCCGGTTTTCAGGTGAAAGGCCAGTTTCAGCCGTAGGAGCCAATTCATTTTGGGTTCCGCTTACTCGTTCGCGATTGGATCAAGCGACTGTTTTCCGCGCTGTAGATGAAAACCGTGTGAGTGAGGACGCCATCAACAAGTGCCGGCTCCATCGCGCCAATCTGACGATTCTCATGGTCGTATATTTGAATTCCATTCTTGGAAAGTGCCTTGGCAAAGTCTTGATTTTCTAGTTCGGCGGCGACAACGCGATAGCTGCCGACTACGAACTTTTTGAGATCAGTAGAACTCATTTTTTCAAACTCGTATGAGGTCGACTTTTTGCTGCTGTTTGGTTCGCGGTCTGAGGGCTTCAATTTTGTCGGCGACGAAACGCCTGGTAGGGTAGGAGCCATTCCCGAGGACTGTGTTAACTTTTCTGTTGCTGAACCTGTAATCGCATCGGCAAGTGCTGCGGCGGCAGACGGTTTTGCTTTTTCGCGGTTGCGGTCTGTCTCGGATTTTTCATTCGAACGGGAGCTTCCGGCCAGGCCCATTGATTGTTGCGCTGGTTGGTTTCGCTGTTCGCCTTTTTCATCTGCGAATGGGTTTGGAAATGAAAGATCTTTGATGTCGGCAATGTTTGAAATCTGTAGCGGTCGATTGACCAAGCTTGCAACGATAAGTTTTTGTGCTGGTTGATCTTTTGTGCGTGGACGAAAGGCTTCGGTTGTTTCTATTTTTCGTGCGTCCAGTTTTTCAAGAGTCAGCGTGGTCGTAACTTTTCGCGCGGCGGATTCAAGTGTGTCGACAAGCCTAGTTGCGCGGTTGGCTGAGGATACGTCTCGGCGGCCGCTTGCGCTTCCTAACGAGCGACTGCTGCTTGGTTCTGGCAGAGGCGCAATCGACGCAATAGTCCGGCTCTGGCGTTGAGCCGGCGCTGGTGTTTCGCCGCTTGAGTTGGCGTTCGCCTGTGGTGCCGGCGACTGCGGAATATCCCAAGAAATTGGGCTGGTCACCGGCAAATGCGGCGCCAATTCCTCTATGGTTCTCGCGTTGTGTTGTTGTGCCGCTTTTTTGTAATAGTCGGGAATGGTCCCATATGTTCCCTCAGTGTCACCACAATTTTTGGTAGCGGCTGAATCAAGACCAAAAAAAAGAATTTGAAAGCCGTCCAGTTTTGCGACAGTTTTGATTGGGCACTGAAGAACAGAGATCCAATCTTGCCCGGATTTAAGATTCAGTGACTTGCACTCAGCCACACCCATTTTTCGGCATTCGGTAGTGTTCGGCGGCTCTCCAGTGTTCAACTCAAGATCCCCACCGTGTAGTACACGCTTAACTCCGGCCGCAACCGTTGCGGCCGGTGAGAAGCGCTCCGCCAATGCGGCCTCGCTGTCGGCTATTTGTCTTCGCTTTGCAATCGCCTGAAGTTCGTCGCAGCGCTCGCCCATCGTGCAACATTCTTCGATTAGCTCTGTTGAGATTCCATCCTTTAGTCCCGCAGGATGTAGAACTTCATGTAGAATAGTTCTAGCGTAATCATCGCGGACCGGCTGCGGAGTTACTCGAATATTGAACTGATTTTTTTCAGAGTCGTACTCTCCGGTTGGCGCGTTTTTGCTATTGGTGCACGCTAGTTTCATTGCCGGTTTGGTTTTTGGATCAACCACTATTTTTTGTTGCATAGCTTGAATTAGGCCAGAGTCGTGTGCAAATCCACTATCCTCGAGGCACCGCAGGTAAACCGATTTGCCATTTCTCTGTTGGGTATCAACTGAAAAAATATCGGCTGCCGCATTCATGATCGCATTTCTATGTGATTCGCTTACCGATGGATCAAAGCACGATGCATCGAAAAACTTTGCTCCAGTGAGTTCTTCTCTTTTCTTTGCGACCAATTCGCCATCTTTTACTGCGGGCCCTAGTGATGTGACGTTGAGAATCGGACTTCGCGCTTTGGGATCTAGGCAAAACGGATCAACCTCTGGATAGTTTTGTTTTTCGAAGACTTGGAAGAGAATAAGAGTCGGGCGGTAAGATTTCGCATCAGCAGAAAGCGTGAATCTTGTGATTCGATTTCCTGTTTTCTCACGCATTGAAATCTCAGCACGCGTGAACTGACCGAACACCGGATTCGTGAATGTGACTTTCGTGTGACCGCGAAGAACCGTGTAGTGGGTCGGAACACCATAGCCATACGGATCACTAAGTACTTCTATTGGTTTAGATGTGATTGGCTTTGAGTGCGCCAAACTAGCGACGCTCATTACAGCGACAAATGCGGTCGATAATTTGAGAACTGTTGTAATGCTAAATACTTGCTGCATATCTGAATGATTGAATCGGTCGGTCAATGAAATCTGATAAGGCCTGATTTCACTCCTGGGTTTCCTATGTAAATCCAGGAGGTTGTCTCAATCTGAGACGGTGCCACTAAGGGTCGCCTATTGCCGTATTGGAGCTGTGGATAACTGCCTAATTCGTTTTAAACCGAGATTGAGGCATAAATGGTCGTGCCTCTAGTTTGCTATATAGAAAGACAGAGACGGGGGTCGAAAATGAAAAAGCAAACACAACATAATATCTGCTGGTCGCAAGTTGGATTTCTCTCAACAGTGTTGATCTTTTCGATGCTCAACCTTGGTAAAGCGGAAGCTCAAAATCGCAAGTTTATCGATCCGAAAAGTGAAAATGGAAAGCTCGTTGGAATCGTGACTCAGCTTGATGGCTCCGGAGGCATCGGAAATGGGTTCGTGATCGGCGCCGGCGGATGTAACGTCCTCGCAAATGTGCACACTACATACGGGATTGGCAAAGATAGTCAGGGCAATGCGGTGTTGGTCAACGATATGTCGGTTGGACGCAAAGTTCGTTTTCAAACAGACTTTGATTCGAAAACAAAAAAGTTTAAGCGTGAAATAAAAGCGAGCGTTATTGAGATCGGCAATTTTGTTGCAGACACGCGACGGGGTAGGACTCAGGACGTAGCGGTTTTAAAATTGGACACTTGTCTTGGTCCCGAATACGGTACTTTGGCGTTTGATCACGAAGCTTCATCGAAACGTTTTCCTGAAGCTGATCTTGTGACCGTCGGCTTCGGAGCAATCAATGGCGAGGTCGGCATCATCATGGAAGAATGCTCTGCACTTCAGAGCACTCCGACAACGGGACTAATCATCACTAACTGTTTCTCTGAACCTATAAGCTCTGGCATGATGTATCTCGAAAGACGCAAAGCTGATGGTAAACTCCGACTAGTTGGCATTCACCAAGGGCGCGAAACTCTTGCTGATGGCACCAATGTTCCGGTTGCAGTTTATGCGCGCGCGTTTAACCCCATCGTTGAGCGCGCTTTGGGTGAGAACAGCCCAATCGCAATCGGCCCGATTGTGGGAGATCGTGCGCCACAAAATGATCAGACCGCACTTCTGGTGGCGCCATCACGCGCACGAACAGTAGTTCGCTAACTAAAACGGGTATGTAGAAACGGAAACGCCTCCGTTGATCGTGGTAGCACCGTCCCCATTGTCTGCATTGTCCCCATTGCTTCCATCTAAATCGCCAGCGGGACCGTTCGCGCCATTTTGTGCTGCTACGCAGCCTTGTACATTGGTGCCAGCAGCTCCGCCTGTCCCACCTTTAAAGCGTTCTGATCCTTTTCCGCCCACGCCGCCCTTGCCTGCGCGATCGAAAACATCTGCTTTGAACTGTTGGTGATTGTCGATGAAAAATTGGATCCTTCCAGCATTTCCACCTTTCATTCCATTTTCGCCGTTGGTACCACTCGCGCCCTTTAGGCCGTTAGTTCCGTTCGTTGGTTGCCGCTCGCATCGAAAAGAGGAACGTCCACATTGCGATTGTGCATCCATTCCAGCTCCAGCTCTACATCTACCGTGAATTTCCGTGCTCAATCCAGCAATACCGTCTACCCCGCGCAGCGAGGGGTCTTCAGCTCTTGAAATGTTTTTTTCTTGTTCAAGCGTATCACCGGATTTTCCATTTTTTCCATCCAATCCAACAAGCGCTACAGTCAGTAAACCGTGCGCCTCTTTCGCTCGAATAGTGATGTTTGAACCGAGCATTGGCGATGTTCCAGATGAGATCTCGCCGGGAAAATGGGTGATTATATTTGAATAGATCTTCGACCACTTCCCATTTTTTTTGCGATGATCTTCTTCTACAAAGAGCTTGTTTACGTCGATCACTAGGTCATGACCGTTGGTTTTGATTTGAAAGCCGGATCGTATGAAAAACCTGTTGTGTGAATAACGGGCTGCTTCCTTAAGGAGCAAATCTGAATTGAGTTCGAAGTCGAGCGGGGCAATTGCTTCGAGTTTGAGCGTAGAAATCGAAACACCGAAACTATCTAGCGCCGATAGACCCACTTTTAGCTTCGAGTTTCCAGAAACCACGCGTGAGTACTCGTTCGATCCATTTACTAGCGTTGGAAGTTCGTTTGGTTCGGTGATCTGCATGCGCTTGATATTGGCGGGCCAGGTGATGACGACACGGTATGCGTTCGGGTCTGGAAGCTCGTCGAAGCGAATTTTTACGTTTTCGTTCGTGAGTTTGATTTCAGTCGCTTGTTGATCGCGGCCGCGCTCAATGGTGTCAACAATGTCAGATGGCTTTGCCTCTTGGACTTTTGGTTTCTCTGGCGTGTCTTCTTTGAATGCACAGGCGCTCATGTTCAGTATCGCAATCGATAATAGCAGTTTAGTTAGAGATTGGATTTTCACAAACGAGCTCCAAAGAAATTCTTAAATTTTCAAGAACAATTCGATGTTTTGGAGAGAGCAAAGTCTCTGCCAAAATTGCGAAAAACAGAGCGTAACGAAGCCCGCGAAAGAGTCCCGCTCCTGCTCCGCCGCGGAGCCAAATGTAACCAATTGGTTTTGCCGTCTTTGACCAGAGAACCAATGGATCTCTGAAAGACCTTTGCTTAACGCTTGCGAAAATCTTCCACGGTTGTCTTTCAGCCGGTCATTCACTATTCAGTGCGCGCTCAACTTCGGCCAATTGCCTTGCTGCCGTTCGAGGGTAGCCCATACCCTCAAGTTGATTGATCCGAATATAGTTATTCACATTCGAAAAGTCGCGCGTTCCAATCACGATCCTAGTGAAAGGTCGTAAATCCCAGAACTTCTGTTTCGGACCGGGTGCGGGATTCCACCTTGTGCTTCCCGTTACTGCCATTGCGATCGAACCGGTAACTGCTCGGATGAAGCGTTTGTATCCACTGATATTAAAAAGACGAAGGTGCAAGTGAAGGTGGTTTCCGACGTTTGCTGTCGAGATGATTTTGACTCGATGAGTTTTAGAGAACTTCGTAAGTATTCGATCAATTCGCCGACGGTTGTGTAATCGCCAAAATGACCAATTGCCGCGCGCCCGCGTGGATCGAACAACCAGGTGCATAGAGTAACGAATTGAAAGTGGACGCGGCTTCGAACGGCCTCGGCGCGTGTTCCGGTACGTGCCGCCGTAGGTGCTGAAGTGGACGGGAAACTTTCGCTGGAGAAGATTTTTGCTTTTCATAAGGGCGACGAATTTGAATCGACCAAACTAAAATCGCAATTGTATTTCGAAAACTTTTTTCATGCGGACGGAATCCGGACACGGAGGGACGCAAAACATCCCGGTGACCGAAGGTACAAAGTTCGACCCAGTGACCGAAGGTACCGGCGGAGTATTTAGCGGTCCACCGGGAGGAAGATTTTAGAGGCGAGGAAAGCTAGGAGGGCACCTGAGAAAACATCGGCGAGGTAATGTTGCTTAATCAGGACGGCGCTCGCAGCGACAAGAACGCTAGCGGCACCGTGGAGGAAGGCAATCAGAGCACTGGAATCGACGATCGGAGATCGAAAGTACTGGTAAAGGTGGAGTGACCGAAGGTACCGGTGCGGACTGTCGGCGGAGGCGTGACCGATGGTACTGCTGGCGGCACGTACGTCGGTTCGGGGGGAGTAATGGAGGAAAAAGAGGGCGAGGATACATGTTTGGGCGACGTGCAAGCTAGGAAAAGTGTTGTACGGATGGTCGGCGCGAAATAGCAGGTCGAGGACAAAGTGGAAGACCCCGTCGACAGGTACTGCGACGGGACGATCAATGGGAGTCGGAAAAAGAATGAAGATGACGTAAGCGACGGTGTTAATGGCGGCCTGTGCGAGTGTGAGTCGGGAAAGCGCGCGAACGTCGCTACACAAGAAAAGTGGCGTAAGGAGAAGCGGAAAGTACAAGACGTAAAATACTACCGTCCACGGAGTAAACGGTAGAACGTGATCGAACTTGGTAACAATCGGGAGTGCGGGACGGCCCAGCGGGTTCAGGGTCGCAAATTCATTGGTGCCGAGGTAGCCGATCAAAAGGTAAGCGAGCCCGAGCAGATACATCCAGCGAGCCCGCGCAATTTCGGAATCCATAAGACCGGCCCGCGACCAACGCGACGGTGTACTCAATTAAATGCCTTTCATCGAAGCGACAAGACCATCGGGTGAAGTGTTCGGTTAGAGGGGACCAGCTGATTTTGAGAAACGATGTAAAGCGGCTCGGTTCGTGGTGACCGATGGTTGTCTGGGCGGAAGCCGGCGGCGGTGAAGGCCGAGACGATTTCGGGCGCGGCCCAGACTTCGACGGATGAAAAGCGCGAACAAATAGCGGCCGAAGTGCGGAGAGAGTTGGTGAGTCGAACGAGAAGCTTTTTGGCGTGACCTTGTTTGCGAAACGGTGCTTCGGTGTTTACGCCACGAATTCGAAGCGTGCCGTCGGGCTCAGCATCGAGAATTTGAACGCAAGCACTACATAGGGTTTCACCATCAGGCGACTGAAGGGCAACTGCTGCGCGAAAATTTTCAGCGATCAATTGCCGTCCGTGGATAGTTTGACGGTAGAACAAATTGCCACCCAGTTTGAGATCTGGCGTCGATGCTTTCGCGCGGGTGAGCCATTCGTCGACTGGTATTGAAACTAGTCCGTTCGACGCGAAGGCAAGTTCAATTCCATCGAGGCCTCGGCCGAGCTTTACAGTTGAACTGGGTAACGTCACACTTGAGTTCATGGTCGTGACGGATGGCCGCGCAAGACTCTCGAAATAGCTATCGACTCGACGACGGGCAACATTCGCTTGGCTTACTAAGCGAGTCACAACCTCTGAATCAACGGCAGATTCAAGTTTAGACACCCGGCTCTCAACAACACGGGTCCAATTCGTTGGACAGATCTTGCGAAGGCCCTTTGCCACAGCGGCTTGAATTCCGTAATCGCAAAATGGAATTGCAAGTTCGCTCTCTTTAAACATGGATCGCATCGAAAAGGCCAAACGCGCTTCGCGTTCATTTTCAATCCAAACTAGATTTGGCTCAATTTCGACTCTTGCGTTCAGAGCGGGTAGAATGAGTCGAGAATCAGACCAGTTGCTGATAGTCCCTTTCGCTGACTTCGCTAGAAGGAAAAGCATCAGCGAATTCCTATCACAAAGGTCGGTTTCAAAAACTTCAGCGACTACCTCCTGTGGACGAAGTCGAGGGATTTGTGCCGCTCCGATGACAAGTAAGTCGGGCTTCAATGCGAAAAACCAGCGTGCGATCAGAGACCCATCGTGAAGAAGGTAGTGAGTGGCACCCGTCGACAGCAATTTCTGCATCGAATCTTCGATTTCCATTAGTGCTGCTTCGTCAGCGGCGTTGGCTTCCACCGAGTTCCAACCCGACAGGATCGGATTCGTGGTGGTTGCCCATTCGCTAGTGAAGATGTCGTCCTCGTCATGGCGTTGCTGCCGGTGACGGCCATCGCGACCGATGGTAAAGGTCCAGTCACCGTGTTGGAAGACCCCAGGAGTTTCGGGCCGTAAACCCCGATAAAGAGAATAGACATCTAAGTACCAGTGCCCTTCACATTCGGGCATCATTTCGTTCAAGCGCTTGCGCCAAAGATCATGTTCATTTTCGATAGGTTCAAAACCATGGAACTTCGGTCGAGCCTCGAGCTCTGGATAGTCGTGTAAGACAATTTCGCGTTTTGAAGAGCGAGTTCCCAGTTTCCCGACGCGCGAATGGGAAACTAGTTCGTGTAGGATCGGGTTTGTTCGAAGCTGCGCTTCGAACTGCTCGGGGAGAAACTGAAAAAAACCGGGAACCGCGGGAGCATTCCGCGCTATGAAATAGCGAAAGAGTCCGCAAAGATTTTCAGTTTCGGCGATTTTCCACATCGAAGGCACGTAAGGACTTACGCCTGGTTGGTAGTCGTTTGACGTCTCCTTTACCAAATGTATTTCGCCTTGTCCGATCACTGGGAGGTAGCGCGCATTTTCGCGCAGCATTTCGCCGCAAAGCCAAGCCTGACAGATGACGATTGGACTAACTATCTGGGTCTCTTTTGCCAAAGCCAGAAACTCTGGACTATTCCAAAATTTAACAGCATCAAGTTTTCGACTATGAAACTGAAGGCCCATCGGAGAATGTCCCAAAGTTGATAGGCGATCCTTAAAGCGATCAACAAAGTCCGTGTCATGGCGATTGACGTCGCCTTCAAGGACAAGAGTGGCAATGTCGATTGGAAAGTTTGAATCCAACTCTTCTCTTGCCTCTAAAAAAGCTACCAATACGATCTCGCTATCAAGCCCACCGCTGTAGCAGATTAATGGTTTTAATTCCTGATCGCGGCAGTTTTTTAAAATCGTCAGTGCAGCAGCTTTATTGGCTTCTCGCCATGACGCGTATTTCGTTGTTGCTCGACCGTATTTTGCGACGAATAGGTCTTCAGGATTTTTTCTGAGGCACATCCATTCGACATTCTCATTGGTCAGCGCTCGGCCGGGCCTTGCATAGCCAAACTGAAAATGTTGCTGATTTGTGTAGTCGAACATTTTTAAAACGGCCTTTGAAGCTGAAATCGATAGCTAGTTGGCTCGTCGAGGGTTTGTCGAGCCGAGTGCACAGGAGAAACGATTTGTTTCGGAGGATAGATATCAGGTTGTGGAGAGAGGTCCCTAAGCAAAGTGAACACCGGAGTGGAGAACGCCCAGTCGGAATCCGGAAACATCTCATAGAGATATTTTCGAATCTCTAGGTCGCGAGCGGAGACTTTTTCAAAGCCAGAATATTTGGGCCTCACGCTCAATTCAAAGTGCTGTCGATAAAATCGGAGTTTTGAGGAAACAGAATCTAGTTTCCCAGGAATTCGATCATTCCATAGTTCGACGGCAAGCGGATCAACCAGCCAAGAAAGCATTATTTCCGGCGTGTACTGAAAAAAGCCAGGACAACCATCCCGGCCGCGGACAAGAAAGTGCCGGTACCAGGCCGCGATCTTTTCTTTTTCGATCAGTTCCCAGTGTGACCGAAGGTAGTTGGTTTCGGTGATGGACTGGTCGGGAACCTTTCGCTTCGCGAGGTAGTGTTCGCCGCTACCAAGAACACAATACCCGTCAATCTGATCAATCAGCCACATCGTCGAAAGCAGTTGCGGACTTACACATTGTGTTTCGCGTGCGTAGGTCATTGCCTGCGTTTGCCAGAATTCCCGCAAGTCGAGATCGTAAAATCGATACGGAACTTTTAAAAGCTCACAAGTCGAAACGGCCCATGCGAAATCGTGGACATTGAGATCGTCATGGAAACGGAGGATCGCAACCGACACGTCGATTCCACTTTCTACGAATGCCCGAAGAGTGACCTCGCTATCCACTCCACCTGAGAAAAGGACAACAATGGGAAGCTGGGTGTTTCGACGAATAACTCGGGCCGTTTCACTGCATTCGGCGCGAAAGGAAAGCGGCATTCGTTGGCTTCGGCCGTAGCGAACCGTCCATAGATCGGTGCTACTTTCACGAGCAGTGAAGGGCTGAAATGCGCCTCCTCGTTCGTAGCCAAATTCGAAGTGCTGACCGTGGGTCAACAAAGGTGTGTTGCGGTTTATCGATGAAGCTGCCACAGGAAAAGCATACGCGAAGTCCGAGTGCTGTCCAATAGGCTAAGCGTTGAGCAGAGTTTGTCAGAGGCGCGGCGACACGACGCGGCGACGGCTTCGACCACTTGTATGGATGCATTCAGTTGGCTAACCGATTGCTCGCACTTGCTTGCTGAGGTTTCAACGAAAAAAAGGGATGTACGAGATGGTTAAGGAGTTTGTAGCGTTTTTGAAGAACTACGGTGTCATCGGTTTGGCAATTGCGGTCATCATTGGCGGCAAAGCGAGCGCGATGGTCGACGCGGTGGTGAAGGAACTGCTGATGCCATTTGTGGGATTGCTTTTGCCATCAGGCGACTGGCGCAATCTTGCGATCACCGTTGGCGAAACAAAATTTGGGATTGGGCCGGTCCTGGCGTCGTTTATTGACTTTCTCATCGTCGCTTTGATTGTCTTCGTTGTTGCGAAAAAAGTCTTAAAAGAAGAAGTTGTTACTAAGAAATAATCGGGAACTGAGTTGGAGACTTCTATGAAATTTAAATTTGGAAAATTAAAAGATTTTTTGTTCGCGGCGGCACTTGTTGGGTGCCTCTGGTTCGCCTCGCCAGCGGTAGCGCAGGATGCGACGTCCGCAACGGCAGCGACGACTGCTCCTGCGCCGAAGGATTACGAGGGAACAGCGGAAGTTAGCTCGATCATCACGAACGGAAATACGAAGAACCAAACGACCGGGCTTGCCTTGGATCTCACTTACAAGCCAGATCCTTGGCTTGTAAATGTGAAGAGCAAATATCTTACCACCATCAGCCAAGAGATTCAGACCCAAGAATCCTTTGAAGTTGCCGGTCGCGGTGGTCGCAAGCTTTCTGAACTTTTTGATCTCTTTATTGAACACACATATCTGAAGAACCGTTTTGCCGGACTTGAAAACCGCTATGTTTCTTCGGTGGGTGCTGGTTACTTCGCGATTAAAAACGACAGTCACTCGCTCAAGACCGAACTGCTTCTTGGCTACACGGATGAAGAACGTACGGATCTCACGCGTCCGCAGTTTATGTCGGGTGGGGGATCAGTTCTCTACAAATGGAAAGTTGCAGCGACTTCGGAATTCACCCATGAAACAAAGTATCAGCCGAACTTCGCCACAGCAGATGATTGGCGCCTAGTTTCTGAAACTGCGATTTCAGCCGCAATTTCGAGTATGCTTTCCAGCAAGATTTCTTGGAAGTACGAGCACGTGAATCTGCCACCAGCTGGAAAAGTGAAAGGCGATACGACGACGACCGTATCGCTGCTCACGAAGTTTTAACTCATGTCATTTGAACACGGCTTGATTTATGGATTTACGGTGGGTTTAGTGCTTGCCGTGTTTTTCGCAGCCGCAGCTGTGTTGCAATGGCGCCGTTCACTTCATTTTAAGTTGCAGCTTGAGGCTATTGAAAACTCGCAGCCGTTGACTGAAAAGCTGATCGGCTTTGAAAAGCTCATTCGGGAAACTTATGAACGAGAGGGTCGGGAACGATTTCATCTTGAAAAAGAAATCGAAGGTTTAGCTTCAGAAACTCAGGCGCTTGCTTTGGCCCTGCGCGGAGACACGAAGGCCCAGGGTGACTGGGGCGAAGTTCTTCTCGAGCGAATCCTAGAGTCGAGCGGACTTCGCGCTGGTCATGAGTTTGAAATTCAGAAATCTATGCTGGGTCCTAATGGTGAAGTTCTTCGTCCGGATATTGTTGTAAGACTTCCGGGCGAACGTTCACTTATTGTCGATTCCAAAGTATCACTGACAGCTTGGGATAGATATTGCCGAGCAGATTCAGACGAAGTTCGACATGCCGCTTTGAAAGAGCATGTCACTTCGCTGAAGCGGCACATTCAAAGTCTCTCGACAAAACGCTATGATTTGGCCGCGGGAATTGATAGCCCCGAGATAGTTTTCCTGTTCACAAGAGTTGAACCGGCATGGATCGAAGCGCTTCGTTACGCCCCTGAAATTTTAGAGGATGCAGCAAGAGCTGGGATCGCGGTCGTGTCCCCCACAACGCTCTTTGCCTCATTGAAAACCGTTTCCAGTCTGTGGTCAAAAGACCGCCAAGGAAAAAATGCACTGTTAATCGCCGAAGAAGCTGGGAAGCTCTACGATAAATTCGTTCAATTCAGTGTGGAGCTTGGCGATAGTGCGATAGAACTTGAAAAAGCGTCTGAGAGTTTAGCAAATGCTCGGCGTCGGTTGACTGAGGGACCTGGAAATCTTTCGTCTCGCGCCGAAAAGTTGCGGCTACTAGGTGCACGCACGTCGAAACGCTTACCGGATTCTATCGAGTCCGATGAAGCGAAACTGTAAAGGGGCTGATATGCCGGATATTCAGACGGATCAAACCAGCAGCGTCGAGAATCTTCTTTTCCCGATGATCGAGCCTACAAAGAAGTATTGGTTTCGCGTTTCAGACATCCACGAGCTCTATGTGGAAGAGGTGGGGAACCCTGATGGTCAACCAGTTGTGTTTCTCCACGGGGGACCAGGCGCGGGCTTTTCCGCGTTTCACCGCCGAATCTTCGATCCAAAACACTTCAGAATAATTTTATTTGATCAGCGTGGAGCAGGGCAGAGCAGGCCCCATGCGGATTTGCGCGAAAACACGACATGGGACCTTGTCGCCGATATTGAAAAGTTAAAGCGACATCTGGGTATAGAAAAATGGATGGTGTTTGGCGGAAGCTGGGGATCGACCCTTGCTCTAGCCTATGCTGAGACTCATCCCGATAGTGTGAGCAGCCTTGTTTTGCGGGGTATATTTCTTTGCCGTAAAGAAGAAATCGAATGGTTTTATCAACGAGGTGCCGACAAGATTTTCCCTGACCTCTGGCAGAGTTACCTAAAGCCTATTCCTGAAGCTGAGCGCGATGACCTTGTAGGAGCTTTTTACAAGCGTCTGACCAGCGATGTCCTGTCCGAGAGACTCGCTGCTGCAAAAGCATGGAGCGGCTGGGAGGGCGGAACAGTTCATCTCGTTCCAGATGAAAAGACATTTGATAAATTCACGGGCGATTTAATGGCCGTGGCGTTAGCCAGAATCGAGTGCCACTTTTTTATTAATGGTTGCTGGTTTGAAACTGATGACCAGCTTTTAAGAGATGTCAGTCGAATTCGGCACATTCCGGCTGTCATAGTTCACGGTAGGTACGATGTTGTTTGTCCGGTGAAAAATGCGTTCGACCTACATCGAGTTTGGCCAGAGGCAGAATTGAAAATCGTTGCCGACGCGGGCCATGCGGTCGACGAGCCCGGCATTCTTCGCGAGCTCGTGAGGGCAGTGGAGAAGTTTAAAAATCACTCGCCGTCGAGGTAGGGAAGCTCTTCGCCCGTGAGGGCCTCGTAGGCTTGCGTAACACCGTCAAATTTCTTGTCTGTTACGCGCTTCAGTGGAGCTGCGTTGTTCTGGTGGAGATCCCATAGCTCGACTCGCTGGATGGTCGTACCATTTGATGTATCGCGAATGTCGATGAGAATCGCAAATTTTGAACAGAGCTCAGTGCCGCAAACACCTTGGGCAACGTAGTCCATGGTACCAATAGTTTTGAACGCCGCATCTGCTACGATGGGATTCACATTCGGGAAGATATCGAAAACCAGATTTCTTGAGCCGTGTGTGAGGTCCACTTTAAGCGACCATTTATATTCATCGAATTCCTCGGTGCCTAAAAATACTGTTTGAACTTTGTTGATCGTGACATTGAATTCGGTAACAGGACCGGGAGTTCCTTCTCTCGCGACAGCCGCAGTACCATTGTTCGTTGCGCCTTTGATGGGTGATTTGCCCGGTTCAAATTTCGCGCAGGCAACTGCTGTTACGAGAGCAAATACATAAACCGAAGTGATCTTCATCACCGTTTTTAATTGAGAAACAGTCATTGGCGACCTCCGTACATTCAATTCAGCACAATTTTCAGACTCGTCGAGGGTTTCGACGGTCACTCTTCTACCTAGTTCAAGAAGCAGACCAGTGGCGTGCCGGAGTGAGTCGCGGCGGAAGATAATTTGTACAGTAATTTCAAATACTTGCGGTCGAGCGCAAGGTGGTGACCGAAGGTTGGGAAGGCGGGTTGGGGGCGGGGCCGATCTGCGCTAACTCAAGCGACAATTTCTGGCTTCCGACGTTTAGCAAGCTGAGTGGAAAGGATGGCGGACGCCACAATCGTGACGATTCCGATTGTGGCTAGGGCCTCGAGTGTTTCTTGGAAAACAGCGAAGCCGAGCACCGACGCATATAGAATTCCGAGGTAATTGAGGTTTGATATATTGGCCGCAGACTCTGCTTGATAGGCGCGAGTCATATAGTACTGCGCGATCTGAGTGAAAATTCCAATGATGATCAGTACGCCCCACTCTGCCGTAGTCGGAGCCACATAGTTAAAGGCCGTCCAAGGCGCGATCACAATCATGCTAACGACCGTGAGGTAAAACACGATGACCAATGAGTGATCCTCATTTCGAAGTGTCCGAATCATGTTGTAGGCAATTGCAGAGCAAACTGCCCCACCGATACCAATTATAAGATCTAAGGGGTCTATTCGCGTATCGACACCCTTAACGAGTAAAACACCGATGAAGCTCGCCAGAAAACAGGCCCACTGCGCCCGCGTCGCCTTTTCGTGAATAAAGAAACTGGCCAGAATCACAGTCAGAATCGGATGGAGATATTGGATGGTTACGGCTGATGCCAAAGGCATTGTCTGCAAGGTGTGAAAGTACAGCAGGAGGGCTCCCGTGCCGAACACTCCGCGCGCGACCAGAGCCGGGCGATTCTTTCCCCAAGGTGAAACTGCAATTTTGCGTAGAGCAATCCAGGTAATTGTAAGTGAAATGATCGAGCGCACGGTTAGGATTTCATGCACTGGAATCCGGCCGATGAACTTTACTGCGCCGTGCACGATCGCAAAACAAACGCCCGAGATCAACATGAAGCTGAATGCTTGAGATGTTGTAATGAGAGAATCAGTTGGCTGGTGAGTTTTCTTCAAGCTGACGGAGTCTTTGTGTCGCACGCTTATAATATGCGCCACGAATTTCAGTTTGGCATCGAGAAAGCCAGGCCTCTTTTGCTAACAGTCCAGTTTCATCAGCGGGAAGTGAACTGACATGTGGGCAGAAAGCCATAAGGATACCCAAACAAGTGTGAGTGGCGTCGGTTGTCCGCAGTTCCTCTGCTTGTTTATGCACGGCCCGTGGAAGCGTTGCAATGGATGGGTGGTAATAGCCCTCGGCTGCAGCGTCCGCCCCTTTTTGGTCTAGCCGTTTTCGAAGAAGATCGACGTCACCGAGTTTTACGTTAGCGCCCAAAACAGTCGGCTTACTTTGATCAAGAAACGAATTGCAGATAGGCCGACCGAAAACACGCTCGGCAGTTTTACCTAGCGGGTGACTTTCACCTATTCGCTCAAACAATCGTCGTCGTGCCAGGATCGTGTCGCGCCGGCATTTTTTTTCTATGACTTCCTCCAAAGTGGCACCAAGTGCATCGTGACTTTCGGACTCACAATTTTTCTGCACATAGTTTCTAAACGACAAATGCCCCATATTAAGATGTCGAATAGAGGCCCGATTTCGAGATGTTGCTAATTGAGTGAGATATTTCAAGTCTTTCCGTAACTGGAAATCGGCGCGTTCCGCCACTCGCTGGTAGCATTCGATTTCATCGACTGTCGACTGATCGCAGCGTTCCTCTTGATCGAGAGTTTTTGCGTTTGCCATGAGGCTAATTCCGAAAATCAGCAGGAGAGTAGTAAAAACAAGTTTGGTAAAAATGAACTTCATATCAGTCGACCCTCGCTACCCATTGCGCGGTTAGCCCAGGACGAGAATCTTCATTGACGGACCTACCGACAATATTCTCGGCGTACGACAGGTTCGCGACAGAGTTTGACTGCGATCTTCCGCCGTTTGATTTTCCAATCATGGATTGTCGTCGCTTCGGATCTAGCCAACTACGGAAATAGAACAATCGTAAATCCTCCCAGTTGTGGGGATCCAGCTGCGTTCCATGAATCGAGTTAAATCGCTCGAGATCATTCTTGGCTTCCATGACCCACTTTTCTCCGCCATTGTAAGCGGAAGCAACAAGTCGCCAGAGATCCAGATTTTCGAATTTCGATTCGTCAAAGCCGCCGCGAAGAATGGCGGCGCGTTTTCTTTTGAGTAAGCGGATCGCTTCTTCGAGGTTCAAAAGTGGGTTTTCAAGGCAGCGTGGTCCTGCTGAAAAACGCGCGGTCGTTCCATACGACTTCAAAATATTTTTTTGCTCGGTCGTGCAGCGAGGATAGTGCGTGTTTGTTGAATTGATTTGGAAAAGCCCAACACTTTGCGTGCGATCGGTTTCAGAATTGAGGGCATAACAACGGCCAGACGATTCTTGAGTCATTAAGGACAAAAGAACTTCTGCTGGAACGTCGGCCTGCTCGGCGCGCGAGCGAACCAGGGAGGTGAATTCGGACAGCGGGAAGCCACAAGATTGCTGGAAACTTCGGTTTATTTTATCCAGGTCATCTTTTGTCCGCCGAAAGACTTGTTTCGACTTAGCTTCCGCACGGCTAAGTGCCGGCGAAATAGCCCGAATCAAGTGCTTGACGTTGTCAGAGGTGTCGCTTGGTTTACTGCACAGACCCTGCGCACACGGACTCGACGCTTCCATTTGCTGCTGTCGAGCCTGTCGCGCACGAGCTGCCTCAGGAGCGTTTTCGGCGCGTTGCCGTGGCGTGATTGGGTGGACGGCGGCGTCGTCGGTCAGGACCAGTGCATTTCCCCGTTTTATTAAATGCCCAAGCGCTAAATACATTGGCTGGTTTGCGATCTCTTTTGGCAAAGTCGATCCTTTTGCAAGACCACCCGGCGCAATTTTAACCGGGAAAAAGTAGTCTTGTTTTTCGCCATCGAATTTGAAGAGACCGGGTCCACCTGAGTCCGTTTTCGGCGGCTGATGGCCTGCTTTTTTAAGCCAATTATTGAGAGTCAGCTCAAGATTTTTTTTACCATCCTTCGTGACGACATATTCGTCAGGAATTTCGATAATGGTGCCGCGCTTTAGGAGGCCTACGCGCTCTTGCTGATCGTCCTGATTGATTCGAAGTTTGATGTCTTGATCGATTTGAAGTTTCAGAGCGAAGCTGACCGGCAAAATCGCAAGCTGAACTGTCAGCACCCCGGCCAGAATTCGAGCCAACGTCGACAGTAAAACTTGAGATTTTTTAGCAGCCTGAAACATAACCGCTCCTCATATCCGGACCTGTGGCAATAGAGAGTGTTCCATGGGACGTGCCATTAGGAAGGATGGCCTATGTCGCGTAAAAACCTGTAAGGGCAGCTAGTTAGCGGAAATCAGCCGATTGCCCTAAAGCCGCAGGGGCGAACAAGCTGATATTCGGATGACACCTGTATCAATTCTAGACACATGCCTTTCAGATTTGCTTTCATACAATGATGATCATGCATTTCTTTAGACTTCCGATTTTATGCGTCCTTTTTTCGATTTCTCACATTGATCTCGCTGACGCCAGACTAGCAAAAGAGTCCGACCTATCATCCATCGTAGAAGAGGAGTTTGCTGACTATAATGTGAACTCTGACGGTACGTACAGCTTGATGTATGCAACTAAACTTCGAATCCTAAACGAAGCGGGACGCGAAGCAAATTCTGTTCGGACGATTCCTTTTAATGCCCACTCATCAAAGTTTGAACTGCTCGAGGCCGCGACCGAAAATGATGGTGTTGTTCAGAAAGTTAAATCAAGTGGCATTCAAATTAAAGAATCAGGTGACGCGAAAGTTTTTGATTTAACCAAGGAAGCAGTCATTTCATTTCCTTCCGTTCGTGTCGGTTCGGTATTGAAGCTGAAGTATGAGATTAAAATGAAAGAAGTGCCAGTTGACGGATTCTATTCGGGGGGCATGTTCCTCGATCTCGAAGCAAAACGAAAAGTTCGATGGCGGGTACGAAGTGATATTCCGCTTTTCGTTTCCACGACTGATAAGCAAGGACTGTTAAAAATCGAAACTCGCAAAGAGCGATCGAAGTGGCTGGTGGAAGTTGAAAATCGTGAGCCACTGATGCTGGCTGTTACGCAAGAGGATGCTCCATTTATTGAAAGTGGCAGGCTTCCCAAAGTTGTCGTTTCGTCTCAGCAGAAGTGGGATGGCTTCGCGGCAAAGATAGTGGACGCGCAAGAGAAGGAACTTCGTAGTGCGCTTCCGCCGGTTTTCGAAAAAATCAAAGTCGCTGCGCAATCACTGCACCCTAACATAAGAATGGACACGGTCGCGGCAATGGTCGCACAAGAAGTTCGTTACTTTGGAGATTGGCGAAGAAGAAACGGTGGGCACGTTCCGCGAACACTAGTTGACGTCGCAGAAACCGGTTACGGCGATTGTAAGGATATGAGTCTCACGATTGTAGCGATTGCGAGAGCTATGGGGTTGAAAGCGGATCTTGCGTGGATTTGGCGATCAGACCTAGCAACCTCCGATGCTGAATACCTTTTGCCGAATGATTTTTCTTTTAATCACGCGGTCGCTCGCGTCGAAGACGGAGGCACGAAGTGGTTAGATGCTACAAATGCCGTAACGTTAAAGAATCAAACTTACCTCGATATCGCCAATCGCCCAGCGTTGGTGCTTTCAAGTACCGGTGTTTGGTTCGACAAAACACCGGCGGTTTCGTCTTCCGGCTCATTCAGCCAGCTTAATATGAATGTGAAGTTCGATCCCAAGGGAACAGTTTTGTTTAGTGGGGAAGGCGAGTTTAACGGACGTGGTGCAATCCGTTCGGCTTGGAGCCTTTTAAATCACACGCGTGATCAGTTGGAGTATGACACCGCAAGATGGATTGCCCGCAACGAAAGATTGGTTTCTTTCAAAGTAAAATTGCCGGAGGAAATTGGCCGCCTGGTTAGTCAATTCAAATTCAAAGCCGAGGTTGAAGTTGGAGATCTCGGTTTACGAACCACCGCTGGAATCGGTTTTCCCCTGATGCGGACGGAAACTATCGATCTTTTCATGATAGAAACCCGCGACCGATTTAGCGACCTTTGGCTAGGGGAACCTAGTATCTACGTAGATCACTATCGCCTGATCGGCGCATTGATTCAGGGAAAAGAAAACATTGGCTGCCAAATTGAATTTCCAGTGGGAGCTCAAGAAAAAATCGCCAAGCTGTCGCGAACTGTGAAGCAGGAAAAAGAACACGTATTGATTTCAAGTCGCTACGAGGTTCTGAAGTCCGTTATTCCGAATAGCACACTGCTGACTGACGACTACCGACAGTTTCAAGAAAAGGTACGCCGATGCTTTAATCGATCGGCGGTAATTTTGTCTAAATCGTCATTCATCGGGAATCGTTAATAGGACCCCCAAGCACTGTTTTACTTTACTGCTTCGAGGTCGACTTGCCGAGCGTTGAAACCGCGTTGATGCAACCGGATCGGGCAAGACTCTTTCTATCGCGGAAGATTTCGCGACAAAGTCGGTCGGCGGTCGGCGGATTTGAAAAGGAAAGAAAGCTTCCTGCTGCGAGGCAGCCAAGAACATCGCGATCCTCATAGCGCACTTGATTGACGCCACAGCCGTCAAAGATGGATGACGACTGCCCCTTCTTTTTATTCTCTATTAGGACTGCGCCGATGACACATGCACCCCGCTCGTGATCATTGCCATTGTCGGAAACGATCGCATCGCAGCGAGACCGAATTTCATCTAAGGTTAAAGGAGTGGTTTCGATATCAGGGCTGACCGCGCGGGCGTTGAGGCAGGTACGGTAGGCTTGATGAAATCTTAGGTGATCAAAATACTTTTCGCACTGCAAACGGTGCTGCGAGGAGTTCCCAGCGTCCGATGATGTCGTTGCGCCGGTGAGTGAAACTCCGACGGCACAAGGTCCAAGAAAACCGGTTTCAGGGGTTATTTGCCTGCAGGTTTCCAGGCGATCTTTGGCCGCAGAAAAAGATTTTGCATGAATTCCTGTCAGACAAGATTCCAGCAAAAAGGTGTCGAGATCCGTGCGTACAGCGTAGGTCTCTGAGCAAAGCTGAAGATCAGTCTGATAGCGGTTGGTGCCTGCTTCGGTTTCGCGAGCGATTTTAGTCCCAATCAGGCACGCATAGGTCTCTGTCGGTTCCTCACCGTACTGCAGCCGACAGCCAGTTTCAGCTACGCGTGGAGGTTGCCCGGAGTAACGGTCCGTAAGTACGCCACCGACATAGCAAGAGCGTCGTATGCCTGCTTGAATGGCGCCCGGGTAGTATCGATCGCAGACTTTCCGTTGCTCTTCGATCCACTTTGCAGCTTTTTTGGTTGGCGTAGGCAAGGGTGTCGGCGAGGCAGTCACCGAGGCGGAAGCTTCATTCTGTGCCCCGGCTATGCCGGGAAATCCGCTAACGAAGGCTGCGGCCAAAAAAGCCGTTAGGGTTAAAGTGACGTTCGCAAACGAGTTCGAAGGCGCAAAGATTTTCATACCCCGTATTGTGAATGAGACTACGGGGTTGTCAAACAGTCTAGTTTGCCGTTTCCACAGGAGAAACTGAGGCTGCCGCCGGTTGTCGCACAAGGCCACTCTGTGCTCGTGTAATTGCCTGATAAACCGACGAGAGATCAACGCCCGGAATTGTGGCTGGTAGAGACGCGGGCAATGCCGTCACCGATGTTCCATCCTCGGAGGCCGGATCACGGGGCGCTTTCGTCGGCTCTTCTTTGATGACCTCCAGGTGGGTGCCGACCTTCGCGCCGTAGAGTTTTGTGTACCAATAATAATTTCGAAGAATGGACGACACGTAATCTCGGGTCTCTTTAAACGGGATGAGGTCGATAAACAGAATTCGGTTGTCGGTCGGGTAGCGTTTCTTCCATTCGTCCACCCGCGAGAAACCTGCGTTGTAAGCAGCTAAAGTAAGTTCGACGTCACCATTGTACTGGGCTAAGCGCTTTCGCAAATACTGCGTGCCAAGCGCGATATTTGTTTTTGGATCAAACAATTTACTTTTTCTAACGGGTGCCAGCATTCGAGCGGTGGCCGGCATTAGTTGCATGAGGCCCCTTGCGCCGACGCGAGACTGCGCGTGGATGTTGAATGCGCTTTCCTGGCGAATCAGTGCAGTGACTAAGAGTGGGTCAAGTTCGCCGCCAGACTGCGGTTCGACAAGATCAAAAAACCAAAGTGGAAAGTAGAGTCTCATCGTAGGGCCAGAAACCGTTCGCGGAGCATCTTGAAACATGGCCGTCATAATTTTAAATTTTACCAGTGCGTTATTGGTCTTATGCATCATCGCAGCGATATAGAGGCGAACTTCAGGCTCGGTCTGTTGAATTTTAAGAATCCCACGATCGGCAACTTCAGCCGCGAGGTCGCTTGAACCTACTTTGATTAAAGTTTCGATGGATCGAATGATTCCGTTAAGATCTGGGCGTACCAATGATCGAAACGCGATCGGAGGCGCTGTCTCGCGCGTGATCCAGTCAATGGATTTGGCGGTATTTCCGTTGGCGGCGAGGTTGTGAAAAGTCATGGGATGCTGAACCAATAGTGATTCTCTAGCGTCCCGACTTGAATCCTTTTGTCCCAATATTTCAGAACAATATGCGCGCCAATATTTTGCCCGAGAAATGAACTGGCCAGCCTCCGGATTCTGTTCGACCTTTGCCATCAGATCGGGAACACGGTCACACTCGTTTCGCCATACGTCGAGCAAGGCCAGGCGGTAAGAGGCCTTCGCAGAAGCGAAGTCGGTGCCGCATTCAGAAGCATATTTATAAAGAGCTCTGGCGACATCCACAGATTCTTTTTCAGGGAAATGTTCCTCTATTTTATAAGCGATTGCTGTCGCTGCTTTAACCCCGACGCACTCGGATTTTGCGGACAGCGATTTTCCGGTCTTAATCAGTTCGGCTTTGGTTTGAATAGATCCGACGATTCCGACTACATTTTGGTAGGGAATGTCTTGCACGGCCTCCCAATGTTCATCCACCAGCTGACCGGCGACATCTTTTCTTTCTGCCTTCGAACGCTTAATGATCAATGAAGAATCGGGCCGATGCCTTCGCTCTTGATCGTGCGTGCAAATGAATGAAGCTACGTCCGAAGTTGGAGTGTCGCATTCACGTTGAAATTGCGCAGCGATCCGTTGATTTTTGCCGCCTTGACGCCGGTACTGAACATACAAGGATGCAAACGCCATTGCTTTTTCTCGTAATGGGGCTTGCTCAAAATCAAGTCCCATTTTTCCACCGTCGGCCGCTTCCGAGAGATCGCGAGGAAGAGCCAAGCGAACATTTTCGCTTGCAGCGACAATGCGCGGACGAGCGCGGCTGGCTTGCGTCTCTGAGGACGGCAAAATGCCAACCAGTGCTGACAAAGAAGCGAAAGCCAAGGCAGTCGAAATTGGAATCTCGGTCTTTTTGAACATTCTTTGATTTTGCATTGAATAAAGGCCTTCGTCACCTAGAGGCTTGACCGGTTCTTTCTAGTCGGGCAGAGCACAGTCATGGGAACCGATCTGCGCAATGAAAAGCTGAACGAAAAGTCTACTCGAACTGATGCTCCAACCATATGGCGATTGCGTCCTGGCCTGGAAAAAAAATTCGCAAAAGGCCACCCGTGGGTTTTTTCGAACGACCTGGACCAAAGTCCTAAAGGCCATCCGTCGGGTGGAACCGTCGAGCTTCGAGATTCGCGAGATCAGTTTCTTGGCTTTGGCTATGGCAACCCATCAACGTTGATTTCCTTTCGCTTGCTTAGTCGTACACCTGTTGGAAATTTAGAAGAGCTGATACGCCAAAAGTTTTCAGCGGCAGCGTCGGCTCGCAATTTGACGGGAATGGATCGTTATAGTCACCGCATGGTTTTTGGCGAAGCAGATGGGCTTCCTGGAATAATTGTGGATCGTTACCTTGTTGATCGCGGGGAAATGCAAGTCTTCGTTGTGCAGTCCTCGACGGCGGGAAGCGATCTTCTCTTGCCGTCCGTTGCGAAAGCGATCGGTGATTTTCCGAGTCGGGAGCTGGCGTTTCAGGGACGCGGTTCAACGACAAAGGCCAAAGTCATTACTGCGCAAGATTCATCGGCGAGAGCGATGGAGGGGCTCATGAAACTTCCTCGCGAGGTTCTTGAGGCCGGAAACTTTGATGGGCATCGGGCCACAATTCAAGTTCAGATGGGTGAGTCCGCAAGTTCAGATGCGGCTGTCGAGTACGACGTTGATTTCATTGACGGTCAAAAAACCGGTTTTTTTCTCGATCAAAGGTTGAATGTTCGTCTGGCATGGCCGAGTGTCGCGCGGATCGCGGCTGCAAAGAAGAAGAGCGGTCAGAAGTTAAGAGTTTTGGATTTGTTTTGCTACGTCGGGCAATGGTCCGTTCAAGTCGCTGCCTGCGCCCGGAAGGAAGGGGCAGATCTAGAACTCCTGTTGGCCGATGCGAGTGCTTCGGCGCTTGAGTTAGCGTCGCACAATGCGCGTCGAGCGGGCGGGAATGTGACTGCAAAAAAAATGGATATTTTAGCGGATGTTGGTCAATTGCCAGTCGGCAGTTACGACGTCGTCATTTGCGATCCGCCGGCGTTTATCAAGAAAAAGAAAGATCATCCGACCGGACGTGCTGCTTACGTAAAACTGAACCGCGAGGCCATGAAGCGTGTCGCGCCAGGCGGAATTTTCATTTCTTGCTCCTGTTCTGGTCTTCTGACGGATGAAGAGTTCGTGGAGGTATTGGCGGACGCAAAGCGTCTCAGCGGTCGCGAAATCTTGTGGGTGGCGCATGGCGGTCACGGCGAAGACCATCCATCCAGATCCGAATTTCCCCAGGGGCGTTATTTGAAGGGTTGGATAGGAATCGTAATTTGAAACTCTTGCGAAGTATGACGAGAAAGCGCATTCTTCAGCCATGGCAAAGAAAACATCTTCTAAGAAAATCGTAGCTCATGATTTTTCCTCTGATTCATTTTTCGGGTTTTCCATAAAACCTTGGATCTCATCGATCAAGCAGATCCCCCTCAGGCAGGCTCGTTCGGGTTTTCGCGGCTCGGTTATTGTTGTCGCAGATCCGAAGTCAAAACGGACGCTATCTGGATTAAAATCGCAAATCGCAGTTCCCTTGGCTAAATGGCAAGAGGAACAAGTAAAAGGCTGGCTAGAGGGTAAGCGGGGAGAATCAGACGTTTTACATCTCACATTGCGAGACGGTCCCGTCTGGCTGTTGAAATTTTCTGACACTGTTCATGCGAAGGGCGAGTTAGTTGAACGCGATCCGCTTTCAAAAACGCAGTTCGTTCGAGCAAGGGATGTAGCGGGTTCGGTCTTCGGTTCTGCGAAATCGGCAAAGCTTGAAAAGTTAGTACTCGATTTCACTCACGCAACTCGCGAGGAGTTTCAAGGGTTCCTTGTTGGACTTGAAATTGCGAACTACTCATTTGCAGAAGTTCGAGGCTACCGGTCAACTGGCTTGAAATCGGTTTTGAATTTTCTCCCACCTTCGACCTTGGAAGAAACAAAGGAAATTAAAACCCTGATCGCAGAATGTGGTCGCTTGGGTGTCGCCGTTAATATGGCCAGACACCTGACAAATCTTCCAGGTGGAACATTGACACCCACGGTCTACGCCGATCTCGCGAGAAAGCTTGTTTCTGATTTACCCGGTGTTCGAGTCGACGTGTGGGATGAACGCCGCTTGAAATCAGAGAACATGAATTTGCTTCTCGCGGTGGGGGGCGGGGCCGCGTCGCCGCCAAGATTGGTGCAGATTTCGTATCGACCTAAAGATCGTGGCGCAGAAAAAAAGCCGGTTGCTCTGGTTGGAAAGGGAGTGACCTTTGACTCTGGCGGCCTGGATTTGAAACCTAGTTCCGGTATGAGGTTGATGAAAAAAGATATGGGTGGATCAGCCGCCGTTCTCGCTCTCACCTGGTGGGCCGCGGAATCGGGCCTACCACTCGCAATCGATAGCTATTTGGCGCTCGCCGAGAATTCTGTCTCGGCAAATTCATTTCGACCAGGCGATATCGTAAAGGCTCGAAATGGATTGGCGATCGAAATTCACAACACGGATGCTGAAGGTCGACTGGTTTTGGCTGATGCAATCTCGGTGGCGGTAAATCAAAAAGGTGACGATGCCCCTGGCTGTTTAATTGATCTCGCAACGCTAACGGGTGCGATCAAAGTTGGTCTTGGCTCTGAGATTGCGGGCTTGTTTACCAATAGTGACGATCTTGCTCGGGAAATTTTTGATGCTGGCTTGAAGCGGGGTGACCTGTCTTGGCGAATGCCTCTTTATCAACCTTATCGTCGAAGTCTGAATTCGCCGTTTGCGGATCACGTAAACGCCAGCGACGGATTCGGCGGAGCAATCACGGCGGCATTGTTTCTTGAGTTCTTCATCAAGAATGACAACAAGGATCACGTTCCATGGGCGCATCTCGACATCTACGCTTGGAAGGACAGTGCATCTGGCGCATGGCTCGAAGGTGGTGGAAGCGGACAAGGTGTCCTTGCATTGACCGAGGTTTTGGCGCGTTTTGTTCAAGGCAAATGGGCGGAAGGTTGATTGGCAATGAAAGCTTTCCGCGTGCCCCGTTCTGAAATCTCAATGGCGTTCTCTCGAAGTTCGGGAGCAGGCGGCCAGAACGTGAACAAAGTTAATTCCAAAGCGGAGGTTCGTTGGGATATCGCCTCTTCGGATTCCGTCCCACAAGATGTTTTGGGCCGATTTCTCTCTCGCTATCGAAACCGATTGGACGCAGAAGGTCTGGTGCTTGTCACAAGTGAGCGCCACCGCGACCGCGAGAGAAACGTAGAAGATGCGGTAGAAAAAATTGAGGAATGGGTACAGTCAGTTTGGGACAAGCCTAAACCACGAATCAAGACGAAGCCTTCAAAAGGGGCCAAGCGCCGACGGGTAAAGGAAAAGCGGCACGATGGTGATAAGAAGAAAGTAAGGACCGAGAAGATCTCGGTCGACGATTGGGATTGACCGCAAATCACGACGGTGCCAGCATTCCACTTATGAAATCTAAAAACCCGTTCGCCTTCCTTCCTGTCGATCCGAAGCTTTCGCTAGAAAGCGCCGTTGCCAGTGATGCGAGCGCGATCGGTGAATACCAATTCAGTCCGCATCAATGGCCGTTACTTCGGGATCTGTTGAACGTGTCGGATTCTGAAGCATCGAAGTATTGCACTGCTGATGAAATTGAACTTCTTAGCGAGGCCGAGTCGGTGGATCCACTAGAGGCCGAGTCGTGTGAGAAAATCGCTAAAGCGCTTTTGGCGAAGTATGGCACGACGAACCCGGCGTTGATCGTCATTTGGAGCTGGGCCAAATCGCGAGGCTTAGATGTGGCCGCCGAAAACTTTGATCAAGAGCAATCCGACGAAGTTTTTTCGGCTAAGCATCGAACCCCAGAAAATGGCTTCGAAGTTTTTGGATTTGATGACGGATTCGAATGTTCCTTAAACCCCCCGGCCATCCAGATGTCGGGGCTTTACGGCTTTGATCAGCTTGGCGAATTCATAGATGACCTAGATGCGATCATTAAAAAGCCTCATGACGAGTGGGTTTATCTTTGGTCAGACCTCCACGGTGTAGAACGCAATAAGATGCGGGGCTATGTGGAAGCAATCAAAGCCGGTCAAAACTAGGTAAAATTAAAAATCACCTTCTCGGCTTGGAAGCCGGTAAGCATGTTTGCTACAAAGCCCTTCGCGAAAGACCTTTGGCCGGTGTAGGCGCCTGTGTCATGTCAGCGATTACCTCCGACATGAGAAACTTCTCTCTTTTTGGGATCGCTCGTTCGACAGAATTACATCGAACACACACCGAAAATTTCACCTAAGATGGGCTGACTTGTGGATTCGATATGGCGCACTTTCTGCTAGGCAGAGATTGATTTTTGAGAATTAGAAGAACCAGAATCGCGATTGACCTCGTTTGCTTTGGGTTTCCATTCGCGCGACCACTTTTCTACAGTTACTCGCCCGTCACTGATGTGTATAAACGGGGTTCCGATCAGCCAACTGCCACTGTTGAAATAGCGACTACCGGTTTCAAGCAGAACTTCTCCTGCGTGGTGAGTGTGTCCGAAAACTATTGAATCAAAGCCTCGTTCAGAAAGTTCAAGTGCCGCCTCACGAAACGCGGGATGTTCACCCGGAATATGGGTCAGTGGCACGCCTTCAATCGCCGCCGCTAAACTTTTTAGATCTTTTTTTCCCCAAAGGTAGCGCGACTTGAATTTTTCGAACGCGATCCAAACTTTGTAAAGGCCCGGATGGACCTGAAGCATAAGGCCAGCGGCCCAAGTTAAAAATTCGTAGAGTTCGGGATTGTTTACGAACGATGGATCGTAAAGGTGTCCGTGCTCGACACGAATCCGCTTTCCGCCAGATTTGACATTTAAAAATGGAGCCATCTTGAATCCGCCCCAATCGTTGAGGAAGTTTTCAAGCACGATGTCGTGATTGCCTATGACGTAATAGAGACTGCGGCCACTAGCGGTGTAGCTCTTTAGTGCGTGAAATACTTCAGGGACGTCTTTTGCAATTCGCGTGAAAGACACTTGCGCGATTTCAAACCCATCGCCATTGATCGCAATATCATAGCCATTGACCGCCGCCCAATTTAAAAATTCGACGGTGGGGCGTTTCGCCTTAGAAAAGGGATTTCCAAGGTGAAGATCTGAAATGATCAGCAATTTGTCGGAATAAATATCCGTAATCACAGCTTTGAATCCACGGGTGGAGAGCCATCGCTTTGATTGTTGTCGAATTCCGCTCCTTGAATAATTTGGCGAACATTGTCAGGCGTAGCGGTTCCCTGATTGAGCGCTGCCATGAGGGCTTCATTCGTCAGTCGAATTCGGCGTGAAAGCGATTGCATAATTTCGAAAGCAAAAGTGGGATCGCGACGAATTTTTAAAAGGAAGCCGCCAGGCTGAATCGCAAGAAGTTTTACGTGATCAACGGCTCTTGCTGTCGCGCTTCGAGGTAAAGACTCCAGCAGCGACATCTCGCCAAGAAACTCCCCGCGTGAGATTTTAGCGAGTTTAATTTCCCCGCGCGATGACACTTTTACGACTTCAACAGTTCCTTGAAGTACGACGAACATTTCGCGGCTGTCGTCGCCTTCGTTGAATACGGTTTCCCCCGGTTCAAACGAGCGAACAGAATCAGATGTGAACTTTTCTTGGAGAGTAATGGCGCCCATGCGGAATTCTTCGGTCATTCGGGGGTGATTCTCGAGGCGCGAAATGGCTAACTGGCCCTTACTGTTGCTCAACAATTAGGCTCTTGGCATTGCGTCAAAATGCTTTCTGATCCAGCGAACCGCTGTTCGACCTAGACATTCAAGCTTTCCATACGTTAGTCGTGCAGGGTCCCATAATCTCACTCTTGAGGAGTCATAAGCTATGCGCGAAATAAGTCAGCGTTGCGGGCACACCCTTGCTTTAATCTTGGGCGTCGCTTTCACGATCCTAACTGGTAATTCGGCCTTTGCGTCCGAAGCCAATCTCGTCATGCCAAATCTGGCAATCCCGTTCAATATAATGGGAACGGAAGTTCTTGGCACACACATTCTCTATTCCGGCCTGATCGTCGGAGCCTTGGGACTTGTGTTTGGTTTGATCGAGTACGGTCGAATCAAGGCGCTGAAAGCTCACCAACTCATGTTGGACGTTTCAGCTTTGATCTATGAAACGTGCAAAACGTATTTGCTTCAGCAAGGGAAGTTCCTTCTCCTTCTGGAACTCTTCATCGGCGCATGTATCGTTTATTATTTCGGCTGGCTTCAGCACTTCGAACCAAGCAAGGTCATGTTGATTTTGTTCTGGTCGATCTTGGGTATCTTGGGCTCGTTTGCCGTTGCTTGGTTCGGGATCCGAATCAACACCTTCGCAAACTCACGCACAGCGTTTGCTTCGCTTGAGGGCAAGGCCTACTCAGTAATGGATATCCCGCTTCGCGCAGGTATGGCGATCGGCGTTGTTCTGATCTGTACTGAAATCTTACTGATGCTTGCGATCCTCTTGTTTGTTGATGCAGCTAGCGCAGGCGCTTGCTTCATCGGTTTCGCAATCGGTGAATCGCTAGGTGCCTCGGCGCTTCGCATTTGCGGCGGGATCTTCACAAAGATTGCCGACATCGCTTCTGATTTGATGAAGATCGTCTTCAACATTAAAGAAGACGACGCTCGTAACCCAGGTGTCATCGCTGACTGTGTTGGCGACAACGCAGGCGATTCTGTCGGACCTACAGCTGACGGATTTGAAACATATGGCGTAACTGGTGTTGCGCTGATCACGTTCATTTTGCTCGCGATGGGCACAATGGTGAACCCAGACGGAACACACTCGGTTGTTCCTGAACTCGCAAACATTCAGCCAACATTGATCGTTTGGATCTTCGCAATGCGAATTCTGATGGTCATCACATCGGTTGTTTCTTACTGGATCAACGGTGCAGTTTCTCGCTCGCTGTTCATGGATAAAAAGAAGTTTAACTTCGAAATTCCTCTTACAAGCCTCGTTTGGATTACATCGATCGTTTCCATCATCGTCACTTACGTTGTGTCGTACATGATGCTCGGTGAACAATACGGAACATTGTGGTGGAGACTTTCTACCATCATTTCGCTTGGTACACTTGGCGCTGCGGTCATCCCCGAAGCAACTCGTATCTTCACTTCTGCACACAGCAAACACGTTCAAGAGATCGTGGATTCCGGTCGCGAAGGTGGAGCATCGCTCGTCGTACTTTCTGGCCTTGTTGCCGGTAACTTCTCGGCATTCTGGAAAGGTGGCATCATTTGTCTCCTGATGGTCGGTTCAGTTATGGCTGCTAACAGCCCAGACCTGATCAACCTGATCCCAATGGCGCAGATTCCAAACTTCTCGGAAATCCACGCGGTCTTCGCGTTTGGTCTTTTGGCATTCGGATTCTTGGGCATGGGGCCAGTTACAATTGCGGTCGATTCCTACGGCCCAGTGACTGACAACGCGCAATCGGTTTTCGAATTGTCATTGATCGAACAAAAAGCAGGCATCAAAGAAGAAATCAAAAAAGATTTCGGATTCACGCCGGACTTCGTTCGTGGAAAAGAATTGCTAGAAGAAAACGATTCTGCTGGAAACACGTTCAAGGCTACTGCAAAGCCAGTTTTGATCGGGACAGCTGTGATCGGCGCAACAACGATGATCTTCTCGATCATTTTGATGTTGAACCTTCAGCTTTCGCTTCTTGACCCCCAAGTTCTTCTTGGACTTGTTATGGGTGGAGCAGTGGTCTACTGGTTCTCGGGTGCGACGATCCAAGCGGTAACGACAGGTGCGTTCCGTGCGGTTCAGTACATCAAAGAAAACATGAAGCTCGATTCGTCCTCTACGTCGGCGTCGGCAAAAGACTCGAACGAAGTCGTTCGCATCTGTACGCTCTACGCACAAAAAGGGATGTTTAACATCTTCTTCGTGATCTTCGCGTTCACATTGGCATTCGCGTTCTACAGCCCGAAGTTCTTTACTTCGTACCTGATCTCGATTGCGGTCTTTGGCCTGTTCCAAGCTCTCTTCATGGCGAACGCTGGTGGAGCATGGGATAACGCGAAGAAAGTTGTCGAAGTAGAATTGAAAGAAAAAGGCACAGCACTTCACGCGGCAACAGTTGTCGGTGACACTGTTGGCGACCCGTTCAAAGACACTTCTTCTGTCGCCTTGAACCCCGTTATCAAGTTCACAACACTCTTCGGATTGTTGGCGGTTGAAATCGCGGTTCAGATGAAAGAACAGTCCCTGTATATCGCTCTGTTCTTCACGTTGGTCGGCCTGTACTTCGTTTACCAGTCGTTCTATGGAATGCGCATTCGTTCAGGCGAAACGAAAGTATCTGTTGCGAAAACAGTGAAGGCTTAATTTAGGCTTTCGAGAAGTTAGTAGGCTCTTGTAAGGGCTAAAAAAAACCTCGCAGATCACTGCGAGGTTTTTTTATTGGTTGAGAGCTAGGATGCTCACTTACCTGCTCACTTATTTGGGGTTGACCGTGCGATCGCTTCGGCAATTGAGCGTTGCACGGATCGAATGGTGTTAGTTGCAGGTTCCGCTGTCGAAACCATCGTCGGAACGATGGCAAACGGGACACCCGAAAGCTCAGAGAAACGCCTCATGTGTTGGCGTGGGGCGAAGGTTCCGCCGATGGCAATCGTCACGTTACGTGATTTAGCGGACTTCGAGACTTCGGCGAGCCGACCAGAGCTTGGGGACAGGCCCGGTTTTTCTTCAATAGATCCAGCGGAGGTTAGACCGTAGAGCGAGAAAAAATAGACGAACTCGCGATGATACTCCATCACCAATCGGTTTGAAGCTCGATCTTTAAGGATTTCTCGCGTGGCTTTTTCGATGTCTTCCATTTCAGTTACAAACTTTTTCCGGCCAGATTCGAACTGTGCTTTCATGTCAGGGCGCAAAAACGAAAGTGCTTTTTCTAAGCCTGCTGAAGCCTGCGACAGGGCCTTCGGAGAAAGATTGAAGTGCGGATTTCCTTCGGCATGGAGATCGCCTTGTGATCGGTCCACAGAGCCTTGGGGCCGCTCTAAGACTTCGATGAAACCGCCAAGCTCGACATTTCCTGGGCCGCCTCGTTGAATCGCAGGTCGACCGGTTTTTGAAAGAGCACGGTTCAGCCAGGCGCTCTCAAGGCCAAGACCAGCCGATACGACGAGATCGGACTTCATCAATTTTAGAATCAATGCAGGTGTCGTATCGACCATGTGGGGATCTTCTATTCCCTTGAGAAGGGCGGCTACAGAGACCGCGTCGCCGCCAATGGTTTTCGCCATTTCGGCAAACTCGGGAAGTGTCACAATCACTCGGAGCGTGGGCGATGAATTCGGCATTTCGTCGGCGGCCTGGCTGTGAGAGCTAAAGATTAAGAGGGTAAGCAGCAAGCCGTGGAAAAGCACACGACCTGGTGAGGGGCGAGATAACGGGTTTCGACAGGCCGCTCTGAACGTCATTTCCCTGAACGTCATTTCAGTGGTCATAACGAGGTTCGCCGACTATCACGTTTCGCATTGTCGCGTTGTTCATTTTTACGGCCCAATGACGCCCAAACCCTTTGCCGGGGGCACCGTTGACGTCGACAGCAGAGTCGAAAAATGCCGCTTGCTGAGTCCCGTTCTTCAGGTCCCAAACAAGAATGTGTGCTTCGCCGTTTTCGTCGTTGTGGACATCGATTCCGATTTCAAATTCTCCAGTTGGATTGATATTCGCAAAAAACTGCGACCAATCGTCCTCTGTGTTTCCAGCTTTTGCGATGACTTTGAATCCCTGTGCTCCAGGAATTCGACTTAACTCAAGTTCTACGCCATTTTTCAGCTGGTTAGCTTCGCGGATCGCAAATGTAATCAAGCGGATCGAGCCACCGTCAGAAAGTTCTCCGCGAACTGTGAAATGTCGGCCGATTTTTACATCCGAAAGTGGTTCGCGCGCAAGTAGCAGACCGGTGCCGGAAATTTCGGACCCCGAAGAGGATTCAAGTGTAGAAGGGGTATCTGTCGAGATCAGACTTTCGAAGTCGATCCCACTGAGCCGAATGATTTTTTCGGTCGATATCACAGCTTCTTTGTCGGGGTTGCGTCCGCCGCTACATCCGGCGGCCGAAGCTATGACGGTCAAAGCCAAAAGAGTCGCAACAAGAATACTATTCGTATTTTTCATTTATTTGTCCTCGAGAAGATCAGTTTGCAGGTTCGTTTGGTCCAGCTCTTCGTGTTCGGTGACAGTCGTAGTTAGCGCCATGCAAATGGCAACCGAAGAGGTTGACGGCAGGTGATGCCGGATCTCCGGAAGTGATTCTTAGGGTCATTTCGTCGTCATGCTGCCAGATTTTCAGTTCGGAAACAGTTTCGGTTTTGGCGATACGACTTTCAAAGATGGAAAGTGCCGAACTGATGGCTGAAAGATACCCGCTTCTATCAACGAGTTTGGCTGGCAGAACGTGCGCAACTGGCGAAGATACTCCCTCGTCGTGGCAGTGTGCTCCTGCGATTGCGCCAGAGGAGTCAAGCTCGCTGTGACAATGATAGGCTTGAACTTCGTAGTTTCCGGGTGTTGCCAATTGATATATCGATACCTCAGCCTCGTCGGTTTCGACGCTAATTCGATAGGCAAAGTCCGATGTTTTTGTCGTCATGCCGATGGCTTCATTCAGAGCGAGTTGCAGGAGAGGAGGTTTAGCGGTCGTTTGGCTTTGAGCGAGCGTCGGCGTCACCGATACAGCGGTTGCGGCAGCGATTGCCATTGAAGTCGCGCGAGCAAGTTTAACTCGATTTTCAGTTGTTGCTGGTGCCATCGTCAGAGCCCTCTCTTTCATCAGGTTGAGCAGATTCATACCTGATTTAGGGAGGGCCGGCAATCTATTTGCGAACTATTCGCAATAAGAAAAAGACTACTGGTTGCGTACGTTTCCGATCGGCAAAAGAATGTTTGCACCCTGGCTTCCTTGGCCGCCGCCAACAACGAGCGGCGAAATGCCATTCCACTTTTCGACGATCTGCAGTTGCACAAGACCGGGACTCTCTTGAAGCGCGCGGCCGCGGACGCGAATGGCCTCGGCCTCACCCTTTGCTTTGATGATCGCCGTGTTGGCTTCGATCTCTGCTTTTTGCTGCGTGAACTTAGCTTTTGCGGCCTCTTGCTCTTGCACCATCTTCGATTCGATCGCAGTTTCCAATTCTTTCGAAAGCGAAACGTCCTGAATCACAAGATCCTCAATGATCAGAATGTCGCCGACTTTTGCTTTGGCAGAAAGCAAAGCCTTGGTTTTTATTTCTTCGCGTTTTTTTACGATTTGCTCGGCGCTTTGAAGTGCCGTGACTTCTTTTAGTGCTTCTGAAACTCGAGGGTAAATCAAACTATCAAACGCGTCGCCCGAGTATTCCTGAAAGATTTTGACAATCGAATTTTCCGGGACGCGATAGAGCACGCGAATCTCTGCTTTGATCTGCTGCAGGTCGCTTGAGTAGCAGTCGGCACTGACAGTACGAGTCGCTTGCTTGATCGACACGTTCACGACCGAAGTTATGAACGGTAATTTAAAACCAAGACCTTCCGGCGAAAAGACGGGCGATACTTTTCCAAGCGTGATCAATACGCCTCGGTGGCCCGGGGGCACGACATAGCTGCTGTTGAATATCAGAAGCACGAGGATTCCCAGGCCGATGAGAACGCCATTGAATTTTCCGAAGCTCTTAAAGAATTCACCGATTTGTGTAGCTGGATCCATGACGCCTCTTCCTTTTTTAAAACTCACTAAAAATTTCTTTGATACTTTTGCGTAGAACTTCGCGCCCGTTTTGCTCGAGAATGTTTCCGTGGTTGACGATGATGCGCTCGAAATCGAGGGCAAGAATCTGTCGGAAGGTTTCAAGCAAAGCGGACTTATCCTTCGTAAAAATCCACTTCAACGCGCGCGTTGGTCCGAATCTTCCACCAACTTTGTTCCAACCCATAATGACTTTCTCGAGGCCATGATAGACGTCAGGCATGTTAAATGCCAAATCGGTTAAGATCAGCGTCTTACTCGGGCGATGTAGGAACACAGCCTCTTGAATCGAGGTTCCTTTCGATGGCAAATAGAGGAGTTCATGTGCCAGTTCCTCAGGGAATTCCAGTTCAGTATCAAGTGCCTGATGCCCGGCTTTCTTAAAGTCCGCAAGTTTGCTAGCCGGAACAAATAGCGTGGCGTCGGGAAACTGCGTTTTCATCCAACCAGCATCTGAAGTGTGAAACACATTTGGCGCAACGATGAAAGCGACCTTGCCAAGCGAGCTTATCCAGTCGAGATCGTGTTTTCGTAAGTGAATCGCATTATGAATAAGAATTCGCCCATCTAGGAGCCGAACGATGGTCATGCGCCTGGCGAACTTTGTTCGCCACTCTCCGGTGACCTCCCAGAGGTGGGAGTCGAGTTGGCGAGGAGCATGATAGCTAAACTTAGGTTCCGTTCGTTGAGAGTCTGGCATTGGTCTATCGTTCATGAAGCTAACGCACATTGCAATGCGGAAATACCTATTGAGGGCGTGTGCTTATGCAGTCATCGTTTCAAAGTAGAACATGAAAAATGAAGACTTTTTGACGACTCTTGTCACGAAGACCGCTTAGTGTTAAAATAACACTAAGTCAAAAGGGAATCAGATAACTTGTCCGGAGGAAAAATGAATTCCATGACCTCGTTGTACCGACAGAACCTCTCGCTCCTGACAGACTTTTACCAACTTACGATGGTTTATGCTGCTTGGAAGAACGGACAGGCGGCCAAGAAGATCGGTGTTTTCGACCTCTACTTTCGAAATAATCCCTTTAAGAGTGGATTTGCCGTCGGGTGCGGACTCTCTTCTGTCGTCGATTTTGTGGAAAGTTTCAAAATTACTCCCGACGACTGTAAGTACCTGGCGAGCCTGAATAGTTCCGATGGGAAGCCAATGTTTGAAGCGGACTTCCTGAAGTTTCTCGAAGCAATCCGACTTGAAATAGACATCGACGCCATTGAAGAGGGGCGAATCGTCTTTGCGAACGAACCCATGCTGCGGGTGACTGGTCCAATCTGGCAATGTCAGCTTTTAGAGACGCCGTTTTTAAATATGATGAATTTTGAAACCTTGATTGCGACGAAGGCTGCGCGGGTAAAAGAAGCGGCAGGGTCGGCACAAGTTTTGGAATTTGGCCTAAGGCGGGCACAGGGAATCGATGGTGGCCTAGCAGCAGCACGTGCGGCCTATATCGGTGGCGTGGACGCGACATCGAATATTCTCGCAGGAAAAATCTATGGAATTCCGCTTCGAGGCACTCATGCCCATAGCTGGGTGATGTCTTTTGACACGGAAATGGAAGCTTTCGAAAAGTTCGCAGACGCTATGCCTGGCAACTGTATATTTTTGGTCGACACTTACAACACGCTCGACGGGGTTCGAAACGCGATCGAAGTCGGAAAAAAAATGAAAGCCAAGGGTCAGAAATTGCTTGGCATCCGACTTGATTCAGGTGATTTGGCTTACCTCAGCGCAGAGGCCAGAAAGATGCTAGATGCAGCTGGTCTGACCGACGCGAAAATCGTCGCGTCCAACGATCTCGATGAAAATCTTATCCAGGATCTTAACTTTCAGGGTGCAAAGATCGACATCTGGGGAATCGGAACCAAGCTAGTGACCGGATACGACCAGCCTTCGCTGGGCGGAGTATTCAAACTTGTCGCGATGAAAGACAACGAAAGCAATAAAGAGTGGAAGTACAGAATCAAACTCTCCGAGCAAATCGCCAAAGTGACGACCCCTGGCGTGCACCAAGTGCGCCGATATATCGGCACTGACGGGCTGTTAGGTGACATGATTTTCGACGAGCGATATCCGCCTGCGAAAACAAGTCAAATTATCGTCGATCCACTCGATCCGACTCGAAGAAAAGATTTTTCTGACTTTTTGAATTACGAAAACTTATTGAAGCCAGTCGTGCGAAAGGGAAAAGTCGTCATAGCGGCCGATGAGTTCGATCTCGAAAAAATAAGGAAGCGTCGAGCGGATGACATTCAGCGACTTCATCCGACGATTAAGCGTTTCCTAAACCCCCACGCTTATCCAGTTGGTCTTGAGTTAGGATTGCACAACCTAAAAAGTGAAATGGTCCTAGAACGTCGAGGTTTTAAAGTATGAGTCAGCTTATCAACCAGCAATCAGGTCTGATCTTCTCGACACAAATGTACCAGTATCTGGCGCAGGAAATGTTGGCTATTGCGAAAGGTTATGAACAAGGCGAAATCGAGTCGCGATCTTTTCCGGACGGGGAAAGATACATGCGTGTTGTGTCCAGCGTTCGTGGGCAGGACGTTTTGTTGATAGGCGGCACGGTGAACGACGGCGCGACGCTTGATCTGTTTGACCTCGCCTGCGCACTAGCTGGAACTGGCTGTCGAAGTCTGAAAGTGATTGTCCCGTTTTATGGTTATTCAACAATGGAGCGAGCTGTAAAGCCCGGCGAAGTTGTCAAAGCGAAAACGCGAGCTCGTATTCTGTCAGCGATTCCGATTGCTCCCTTCGGCAACGAAGTAATGATGCTTGATTTGCACTCGGAAGGGATTCCATTTTATTTCGAAGGGCCTGTAAAAACGAGGCACGTCTATGCAAAGTCGCTCGTGACGGCAGAGGCGCGGCGGTTGGCGGGCGGACGAGATTTTGTTCTTGGTGCGCCGGATGCTGGACGTGCGAAGTGGGTTGAATCGTTGGCCAACGATCTTGGAGTACCGGCAGCGTTTGTTTACAAGCGCCGAGCTGCCAATGGCGAAGTCTCGCTTTCGGGCGTGAATCTTCCAATCAAGGGTGTTGACGTTGTGATTTACGACGACATGATTCGCACGGGCGGATCGATCCTTCAAGCAGCAAAGGCCTACAGAGAAGCTGGAGCAAAGCGTATTTCGTTGATTTCAACACATGGTCTTTTCACAAACGGCGCACTGGAAAAGATTCGGCAGAGCGGATTGATTGAAGCGGTCTCTGTGACTAACAGTCATCCGGAAGCGCTCGCCGCAAAGGCGGCCGATAAAAACGGATTTCTAAACATTCTTTCAACCGCCAAACTTTTTGTCGAAAACTTGAAAGGAAGTCACGATGCTCATGCTTAAAGCAGCCGGAGTTGCGCTCAATCAAACTCCCTTTGATTGGAAAGGAAATCGAGCACGAATTCACCAAGCGCTTGAAGAAGCTAGAAAGCAAAGTGCAACGATCGTCTGTCTTCCTGAATTGTGTATCACTGGCTATGGCTGCGAGGACGCTTTTTTTAATCCGCACCTTCAGGAATCGGCTTTGCGAGAACTTTTTGATCTGGCCCCGATGACCAAAGGGTTGGTCGCCTCAGTCGGGCTTCCGGTTCGGCACAAAGGGGTTTTGTTCAATACCACGGCGTTAGTAGTGGACGGTGTGGTTCGCGGCTTTGTGCCGAAGAAAGCTTTGGCTGGAGACGGAGTTCACTATGAGCCGCGTTGGTTTAAGGCGTGGCAAACAGATCGCGTTAGCGAAATGGAAATTTCAGGCAAGAGCTATCCGTTTGGCGACATTCATTTCGACGTTAGCGGAATTAAAATTGGTTTTGAAATTTGTGAAGAGGCTTGGGTTGCGCATCGTCCAGGCGCTGCCTTAGCAAGACGAGCCGTCGACATCATTCTAAACCCTAGTGCCAGCCATTTTGCCTTCGGAAAACTTCAAGTTCGAACTCAATTCGTCTGCGAAGGTTCGAGGGCCTTCAATGTGGGCTATGTGTATAGCAATCTCATAGGCAATGAAGCTGGTCGAATCGTCTATGACGGAGGCGTATTGATTGCTAATGGTGGAACGCTAGTCGCGCAGGGACCGCGTTTTTCCTATAAAGACGTTGAAGTGACTTCGGCGTGTCTTGATCTCGATCGCAACCGTGTTACGAGAGAACGCACTTCAAGCTACGTGCCTGATCTTAGCGAGGCCGGAGCTTCATGTGTAAAAGTAGATTTCAAAGTTCCCAATGCTAAATTGGAAGTTCCGACGCTGAAGGTTTCGAAATGGGAGGAGTCGCCGAATTTGAAGGCCGAAGAGTTTTCACGCGCCGTTGCCTTGGGACTATTCGATTTTTTGAGAAAAAGTGGCCAACAAGGTTTCGTCGTATCACTTAGCGGAGGACTTGATTCGGCTGCAGTTTCAATATTGTGCCGAATGAGTCTTGATTTCGCAGAAGAAGAGCTTGGATTCTCGGGTTTGATGGCGAAGCTTTCACACCTTAAATTTAAAGTGCCGTCTAAGTCAGTTGATGATTTAGCAAAGCAGTTGATTACCTGTGCTTATCAATCGAGTGAGAATAGCACTGTTGCGACAAGAGAAGCAGCTAGGAAGATTGCGGAAGATCTCAAGGTCACTTTCTATGATTGGTCGATCGAACCACTGCTGAAGGAGTACCGAAGCCTCGCAGAAGTGTCGATCGAGACGAAGCTCAATTGGAAAGATCACGACATTGCACTTCAAAATATTCAGGCGCGCGTTCGAGGGCCTTCCATCTGGATGATCGCAAATCTTAAAAATGCGCTACTGCTTGCTACGAGCAATCGTTCCGAGGCGGCTGTCGGCTATGCAACGATGGATGGCGATACGTGTGGGGGCATAAGTCCAATCGGTGGAATCGATAAAGCCTATTTGAGAAAATGGGCACAGTGGTTAGAAACAGATGGTCCGCTTGGCATACGTAGTTTTAAGTCGATCTCGAGCGTGACTAAAATTCCACCGACGGCAGAGCTAAGACCGCACGACAAAAAGCAAACAGACGAAGACGATTTGATGCCATATGAAGTTTTGGATCAAATCGAACGCTTTGCGATTCGCGATCACAAGTCTCCTGTCGAAGTCTTTCAAGCTTTGCAATCCATTAAGACCGGGTATCAGGATTCTAATCTGAAAGACTGGACAGCGAAGTTCTTTCGTCTTTGGAGTCGCAACCAGTGGAAACGTGAGCGCTATGCGCCAGCCTTTCATTTAGACGATGAGAGCTTGGACCCCAAAACTTGGTGTCGGTTTCCGATTCTATCGAGTGGGTTTGCGCAGGAACTCGAGGAACTTGAGCGATGGACTTAACGAAGTATCCTCGTCCTTCGGTCGCAGTGGATTTGGTCGTTTTCGGCTATCAGAACCGGAAGCTAAGTCTTCTTTTGATCGAACGGGGTGCTGCGCCGTTCAAAGGCATGTGGGCGCTGCCCGGCGGTTTTGTCCGCGAAGACGAGAGTATAGAAGAGGCCGCTAAACGTGAATTGAAGGAAGAGGCAGGCCTAGGTGACGTGTATCTCGAGCAGCTTTACACCTTTGGAGCGCTCGACCGTGATCCGCGTGGCCGAGTGATCTCGGTGGCTTATTTTGCTTTGGTAAAACCGGAAGATCACCGCCCTGTAGCTGATACAGATGCGGCCAATGCGAAGTGGTGCCCGATTGATAAGCTTCCAGCGCTCGCATTTGATCACGCCGAAATTATAGCGATGGCTCACAAGCGCTTGCGCGGAAAAATTCGCTACGAGCCAGTCGGTTTTGAGTTGTTGCCGAAACTCTTCACTTTGACACAGCTGCAGGACATTTATGAAACGATCTTGGGTGAGCAAATCGATAAGAGAAATTTTCGGAAGAAAATTTTAAGCTTTGAAATCATAAAAGAAACCGACAGGAAATTGGAATCTGTCCCGTATCGCGCCCCCGCTTTGTATCGGTTTGAAGTAACGAAGTATCGAAAGCTAGTTCGCGATGGATTTAGATTTGAACTTTAGCCGTAAGATTTAAATAGGAGGCAAATGTGAAAGCCCTAATTCTGGTCGATCTACAAAATGACTTTCTACCTGGTGGTGCCCTCGCTGTAACTGCGGGTGATGAAGTGTTGCCAATCGCCAACAAAATGATGAATGCAGGGTTTCAGCACGTCGTTGCCACGCAGGATTGGCATCCTGCAAACCATGGAAGTTTCGCTTCCAATAACCCGGGAGCGAAAGTCGGCTCGATGGGTAAGCTTTCGGGGCTCGATCAGGTCATGTGGCCAAATCACTGTGTTCAAGGCACTCGCGGTGCGGAGTTCGCCTCGAAACTTGATGCCCGAAAGATCACGAAGATCTTCCAAAAAGGAAGCGATCCGACCGTCGATAGCTATAGCGGTTTCTTTGATAATGGAAAGAGAAACTCAACTGGTTTATCGCCTTACTTAAAGTCGATGGGAGTAAAGGAAGTCGTCGTCATGGGGCTTGCGACTGATTACTGCGTGAAGTTTACCGCGCTCGATGCGGTGACCGAAGGTTTTAAAGTTACTTTTTTGGAAGACGGCTCGCGAGCCGTGAATATACATCCCGAAGATGAAGCGAAGGCGATTCAAGAAATGAAGACGGCTGGAATTACGATTTCATCTAGCGAAAAGTATCTGGCGTACACCGGAGGAACAAAGTGATGAAAAAGGTGGGGGTCTTCATCGGTCGCTTTCAGCCGCTTCATGTAGGCCATTTGGAAACTATCGAACGCGCCCTCACCGAAGTAGATGAGCTCGTAATTATCATCGGCTCGGCTCGCACAGCGAGAAACTTGCGAAATCCATTTACGGCCGATGAGCGGCGCGAAATGATCGAAAGTGCACTGCCAGAGGAAAAGCGGTCTCGGGTTCGATTTGAATTTGTTCGCGACTATTTCTATAACACCGCCGCATGGGTCGCAGAAGTGAGAGACAAAGCAACGAGCGGAATGATCTTTAAGATCTCGAGTGTGAATCCAGTTCAGGTGACGTTGTATGGGATTTCAAAAGACGCGACGTCGGCCTATCTGAGCTGGTTCCCTGACTGGTCGGCCGATCGGATGAGATTGGCTGATCAATCCGGGACCCAAGGGCGTGGACTTTTTAACGCAACTGAGCTGCGCGAAAGTTTTTTGCGTGATGTCGGCGCACTACGGACTGAACAAGCAAAGCGCCAATTGCCGCCGGTGATCGCTGAATGGCTTAAAAAGTTTTCTGAACTTCCGGTCTATGGCGACTTGCATTCCGAGCAAATTGCCATTGATGCTCATCGGAAATCTTGGGCGAGCGCGCCTTTTCCGCCAGTTTTCGTGACGACTGATGCGGTCGTTATTCAAGCTGGCCATATAGTCATGATCCAAAGAAAAAAAGCACCCGGCCGAGGGCAGTGGGCCATTCCAGGTGGGTTTCTCGACCCGCACGAATCGCTCGAGGACTGTGCCATTCGTGAACTTCACGAGGAAACTCAGTTTGATCTGTCGATCGAAGAACTTCGAAAGGCGTTGGTCACGGTTCGTACATTTGACCATCCGTTGAGATCGACCAGAGGAAGAACTATCACTCATGCGCATTTGTTTCGCTTGCCAGGCGATCGAGTAGCAAAAATTCAAGCCAGTGACGATGCTGCGGCCGCCAAGTGGGTGCCACTCTTGGATGTCGGTAAAATGGAAGAGCAGTGCTTCGAAGATCACTTTCACATTATTCATGCGATGATGAATGCTGCGCCCAGAAACTAGCAATTGGGCCCTAGCAATTGGGACAGAGACCCGAGAATTCGAGGCGGTGAGTGAGGCCGTGATAGCCGCGCTTTTTAAGCAAAGTTTCGGTTGGCGCTAAAGAGCAAGCTTCCAATGTTTCTGTTTTTCCGCACGAACGACAGATGAAGTAATGGTGATGGTGGGCTTGATCTTTTGATCCAACCTCATAGATGGCCGTTTCGCCGCCAAGGTCGACCCGGGAAATGAGACCGATTTCATTGAAGTACGAGAGGTTTCGATAGATCGTCGCTAAGTCCGGCTTTGACGTGGCCGTGCCTGCGCTTACAAGCTGTTGCAGTCCTTCGGCAGAAAATGGTTTTTTGGCTTTCAAGGCCGCCTCTAAAAGAAGTTTGCGTGGCTCTGTTAGGCGTGCACCATCCCTTTTCAGCGATTCGGCTAGCCGCTTAAAAGCTTCTTCATTGGAAAGACGGTGGCTGCAGTTCATGCCGACACTCTATGCTAATCGTCGAGCACCGGCAATTGACTGGTAGACAATTCAGAGTTGTCAGAATTATGAACATCAGTATGACAAACGAAAGAATGGCTCCCGGCACTCTTGCCACTGGAGCGTACGAGGGTATTCCAGAGATTCAACCATGCCAGCTTCAGGCCCTTATCTCGTCGCCAAATTGGGCGAGCGCGAAAGTGCGCCTTTTAGATGTTCGCATGCCAGATGAGTTCACAGGCGAATTGGGGCATATTCCCGATTCCGATCTGGTCACCCTTGGCCCCGGTTTGCAGCAGTTTCTGGATGACGGGGATCGCAAGACCCCCATCGTTTTTATCTGTCGAAGCGGCGCCCGCTCGGGGCAGGCCGCTGGATATGCAGTAGATATTGGCTATGAAAATGTAGCCAATCTCCAGGGTGGAATGATTCAGTGGAATAGGGAAGGGCTGCCCGTCGTTCGCGAGTAAAGTCAGCCCGTTTCGTGGCTTTAAAGATAAAGCTTTCGTTTAGGGGTCGCAGGGAATCGACGCAATGATCGCGCCATCTTTGGCAATCGTTGCCAGATTGCCGTCAATGCGAGCGAAATACTTTTCTCCGTCTAACGTCACGACTTCGTCACAGCGTAGGCTGAGGTCGCTAGTGTCTTCCTCGGCCACGCAAATTCCCGTCGCAGATTTTGTCGACGTTTCCCCTGTAGGAAGACTCAATTCTACACGTGCGACAGTGTTGTCACCAGTGAAGTGGGCGGTCAGTTGGCTGTCTTGAAGATTGCGATCAACGCACATCACATCCAACGCGGAGGCACTTTGGCTGAATAGACCAACGACCGCAGCAATCACGAATTTCAACATAATTGAAATCTCCTCGGTTTAAGGCACTTCGAAAAACAGAACGAAGCCTCATTTATCTAGGGAAAAAAAATGCCGAAGGCAAATCACCTTCGGCCACAAAATCAAAAAAAGTTTTAAATTTTCGATCTACCAACCGCCGCGAGCTGCTCCGCCGCCGCGTGGACCACGAGGTCCTCCGCCGCCGCGACCTTGCTCCATTGGCTTTGCTTCAGCCACTTTTAAGTTCCGCCCGTCAAGCTCTTGGCCATCCATGCCCGCGACTGCTTTTTGTGCGTCATCATCCGAAGCCATTTCGACGAATCCAAAACCTTTGCTCCGGCCAGTTTCTCGATCCATGATCACTCGCGCGCTCTCAACAGTTCCAAATGCCGCGAATGCACCGTTCAGACTTTCGTCTGTGGTCGAGTACGATAAATTACCTACGTAAAGCTTCTTGCCCACGAAAACCTCCATTAAGGACCTTCACATATTATTAACACTTCTATTCGGGAGATGAAAGAGAAGGAATGCTGAGATATTGTTTAAGTAATGTTTAGGCACCGAGCTTCCGAAGAAATCGATTTAAAGACACTTATAGATTGGTTCTTACTGTCATTTTTAGCTGGCAATATTAACACGGGCGGCTATCTCGCGTGTCAAAGGTTCGTGTCACACGTGACGGGCTTTGCCACGCTGGCGGGAGTCGATGCCGCGGTTGAACTGTGGTGGGAAGCTCTCGGGATCCTCACTGTGCCGGCGTTCTTTTTATTAGGAGTCTTAATTTCGGCTTATTATGTCGATCGGCGCGTCCACGAAGGAAAAAAGCCGCGATACGCATTGGTCATGGGTTTCGCCACGCTTTGCCTCGTTCTTGCCGGTGGTGGTGGAGTCGCAGGTCTTTGGGGTGACTTCGGGCATGAACTCGAAATCACAAGAGACTATGCGTTTTTGGCTTTGCTCTGTATGGCCAGCGGATTACAAAACGCTGCTCTAAGTTCCTCGAGCGGTTCAACTTTGAGGACTACACATTTGACCGGAACGACGACCGATTTGGGCATCGGCCTTATGCGCTGGGCAACTTTGTCAGAAAAAGACACTCGGCGCGGAAGTGAAATGAAGGGAAATTTTCTTCGCATCGGTTTGATTTTTTCTTTCATGGTCGGCTCTGGGATCGGTGCAGTTCTGTTTATTCGCTACCAGTATTGGGGCTTTTCTCTGCCAATCGCGATTGCCGGCTATGCGACTTACAAAGCAAATCGGCGAGCTGCCGGGGACCAGTTAGCTTCCAATGTTTAACCGTCGTTTTAAATTAAAAAAAGCGCTTCAGATTTCTCCGAAGCGCTTTCTACTCATAGACTGAACTAAGTTTGGCCAACGGCCTAAGGTGTCGTCTGGATATCGAGCAATTTTGCTGCAACGATATCTGGATTCGTCACATCCTCACCTCGGCAAAGTTCGTCTTTGCACTGGTAAGATACGTTGCAGGAACCACGCTTGATAAAGTCTGTTTCGCCGCGAACTAGGACTCCTGCCACTTCATTTGTCGTTACGTTAAACACGGCAGATCCAGAGTTTCCACCGTAGGTATCAAGATTGGCCACGAAGAAGCCAGTGGAATTGCGACGAACCTTTGCGCCACCTGCGATTTTTGCGGGAAGACCGACTGGGTGTCCAATGACGACAACCGAGTCGCCAACCTTAGGAGCAGCGTTAGCAAAACGAACGGGCGTCCGGCCAACTACTGGTCGATCCAATTCGACGAGAGCAAAGTCTGCACCGTTTCCATCCATTTCTTCGTGAAGCACTTTCTTGCAGCCATAAGTGTCGTCGATTTTCACAGTGTGTGGATCGCGACCTTTCGAATCGATGGAGAAATCAAAAACGAATCGCGCGTCTTTGCAGAAGTCAGCGTCTTGAACGCAGTGACCTGCTGTCGCGATGATGTTATCGGCCACTAAAAATCCAGAGCAGTATGCGGGCGCAAGCTGATCGTAGAACTTCTCTGTTTTGCAGAGGTTATTCGACTCGCCATACTTCGAACCTGTGATCTGATTGATGGTCGGGCCGGTTGCGCGGAGAGAGTTCACAGACATGATGGCTACGACGGACCGAGCAAGATCGCGACGGCTGGCGTCGAGCTCTTCAAAAACTTCCAAACGGTTGTCTGCGCCGTAAATGACCAGTGGATGCATCGATGCAGCAAATCCATTTTGCGGCATAGAAACAATCGCGGTCAGCAGCAGTCCGAGGGCGGAAGTACCTTTCAGTAAACTACTAAATTTGCCTTTTAACGATTTCGACATGAAGCCTCTCCTTGGTCAGTCGTGAGTGGAACCAAATTGGAACCACTCATAGGCTAAAAATACTACACGGTGATTGCCAAGACCTAAGCCGAGAATTTCATCAGATAGCGCGGTGCATTTTTTTACCAAATCGAACCAGCGTGAAATGGCGGCAACCGGTGGGCGGAACACTGGCAGACCGAAACCCAAGTTATGCCCTTAAAATGGAAAAGCCGGGCTTTCGGGCCCGGCCAATGAAGTCCTGCGAATGAAGCGAAGTTCAACGATTGAAACAGAGGCGGCGGTTCCTCTGAAAACTGCGTTTTCTAGGCTTTCGGTTCGCGCAGAGCGCGGCGAAGAATTTTACCGACATTTGTTTTTGGAAGTTCCGTTCGAAACTCGACGGCTTTCGGAACTTTATAGCCGGCAAGCCCTGTGCGACAGTGCTCGATGACTTGCTCGGCAGTTAGGCTCGGATCTTTTTTGACGACAAAGATCTTTACGACTTCGCCAGACTTTTCATCTGCGATCCCAATCGCTGCAACTTCAAGAACCCCTGCGTGCGTTGCCACTACATCTTCCACTTCGTTTGGATAGACGTTGAAGCCCGAAACCAGAATCATATCTTTTTTGCGGTCGACAATTTTACTAAAGCCGTCCGCATCCATGAAGCCGATATCCCCTGATTTGAACCAGCCGTCAGCCGTCATAACATTGGCAGTTTCATCAGGACGTTGCCAGTAACCTTTCATGACCTGTGGGCCTTTGATGCAAATTTCGCCGGTTTCCCCGATGGCGACATCCTTTCCATCATCGTCGATCATCTTTATTAAAGTAGAGGGAAGCGGAAGTCCGATCGTCCCTGTGCGGTCTGTGCCGTCGATTGGGTTGCAGCTCGCCACCGGTGAAGTCTCAGTGAGCCCGTAACCTTCGACGATCGTGCAACCAGTGACTTCCTTCCAGCGAACCGCGACCGCTTTTTGAAGTGCCATCGCACCAGCCACAGCTAGTTTATAGGTAGAAAAATCAAGTTTTTGAAATTCGGCGTTATTCAAAAGTGCATTGTAAAGCGTGTTGACGCCAGTGAAGACCGTGATTGGATGCTTTTTAAGTTCTTTCACGAACGCAGGAATATCGCGTGGATTCGTGATCAAAATGTTGTGACCGCCGTATTTGGCTATGGCCAGTGCATTCACCGTGAAGGCAAAGATGTGGTACAGTGGCAGTGCGCAGACGACGACTTCTTCTCCTTCTTTCAGCTTTGGAAGCATCCAATACCGAATTTGTTCCATGTTAGAGACGACGTTTCTGTGGGTTAGCATCGCACCTTTCGAAACGCCCGTGGTTCCGCCGGTGTATTGTAAAAAGGCGACCTCGTCGAGCTCCATGGGTACGCGCGAGCAAGTGAGCTTGGCACCGCGTTCAAGCGTATCGTTAAATGAAATCGCATCCGGCAGAGAGAAGTCCGGTACCATTTTTTTAACATGCTTCACGACAGTGTTGACGACCAGGCTCTTTGGGAATCCCAATAGATCCCCAAGTTCCGTCACGATCACGTGTTGAATTTTTGTTTCGTGTAGGACCTTTTGTAGGTTGTGGGCAAAATTCGCCAGGATGATGACGGCCGTGCAGCCGGCGTCATTGAACTGGTGCTTCATTTCGCGTTCGGTGTAGAGCGGATTAGTATTGACGATAACAAGACCGGCTTTGATCGCGCCGAAGAGGGCAATCGGATACTGTAGGATATTGGGCATTTGAATTGCGATTCGGTCGCCCTTTTTTAGTTTCAATTCGTTTTGTAAAAAAGCAGCAAAGCTTTCGGCCTTCCGGTTAAGTTCGCTGAAGGTTAGCGTTTTGCCCATGCAGGTAAATGCCGGCTTTGTTGGGAAGCGACCGACTGTTTCTTCGAAAACATCAAGCGTTGATCGGTACTGATTAACGGTGGCCTCAACAGTGGCGCCCACTCCTTTAGGATATCGAGCTGTCCAAAATGCGCGATCTGTGCTCGCTGTCGTCTGAGCCATCGTTCCTCCTCTAAAACCAAACATGATTAATGGATAACTATAGAGCCTTTGTCCTAAACTATACAAACCTGTTGCTCTGTGTCGATCGGTTCAATTGTCGAAAGGTCGTTGGGGCGCGGCCTGATTTTCTGCAGGTGAAGCGTGCAAAAGGCACTTCGAACGACTTGCAAAAGCTTCGTGTGGAACGCCCCACGCATAGGAATATTCGATGGCCCCGTCGTGTCGCACGCAAAGCGCGATTTCCTGACGGAATCGACTTTCGTCATCGGGCTCTCCAAGTCGAAAGACGGCTTTGGTCGAATACGAACCGTCTGCGAGATCTTCGATCAAGCGGTGGGGCAGTACACCTGGAGTATTGCTGGACACTGTCCATAGGCCAAGTCCGCCTACGAGTAAATCCTCGGTGACCCAAGTCGACTCCTCGTGAAAGGCCTGATCGTCGTCGGTCGCGCGGAACTTCAGTTCGACCAACTGGGAATCCAGTGAGGCGTGAATTGCAAGTTCGCCTTTGAACTGTTCGCCGAGATGGTTGATGCCGCGACCTTCATATCTACCGGTAGCAGCTGCGAGACGATTTAAGAGAGGGGCATGTTTTAAGTCCATGGCACCACTGATGCCCTGAACAGGAAGCCATGGTCAAGACCTAGTCGACTGTGACCGTAGGTGCCGACGGTTTGGGAATGAATTTGAGGGCGTTTGTTGCATTGGCAACTGAGCCAGTTTTGACGGCTCCTGAGAGGGATGGAACTTTTGTTCCTGTGTTTAAAACTGCGGCGCGAACTTCAGCAGCTGAAAATTCAGGATTGTGGGCTTTTATGAGGGCGACCAAGCCGGCCACATGCGGTGCGGCCATGCTGGTACCGTTCAAAGTGTCATTTCCCGATGTGCCTGCCTGATAGCGGACCATTGTGAGTGCAGTGATTCGAATGCCGGCCGATTGGCTGCCGTCGTCAAGACTGTCGAGTTCAAATCCAAACGAACATGGACTCAAGCTGCAGTTAGTAATGTCGACGGTGCCCGTAGTGCCCGTAGTCGTGCCGCTAAAGACTCCCATAAAATCACCGTCGATGGCAGTCGATGGATTAACGCCACTTCTTGGCGCTGACACGAAATAAAAGGCGTCGCTTGAATGAATCGTACCAAGCAAGCTGATCACAGCCGTCGCCTTTCGCGTGGTGGTGAAGTCAAAGCTTCGGTAGGCATGATTTCTGACATTCCGGCCATAAGTCGCCGCCAGGCCGTCGTAGTTAGCTGGTGATTGCAGGTAAACCGTGGGCGTAGAGGAGTGGCCAAAGTCAGTTGAATCAAAGCTCCAATTGCCCGATGTCAGTGGAACCGTTTCTTCAACGATCGGACCCATCGCTGAGCTAACGATGTTTGTTCCTGGTGCCGCGATGTGTACGAACGTCGACGAGTAGTTAGAAAAACTCGCGCGATTGTACCGTTGATCCACGGCCCCGACACATATCAAATTCTCGGACGTGAAACTGCAGGGATAGGTTGGGGAGTTGGCAACATTGACGTTGCTATTACCAGCGGCAACGACAATTACCACGCCGGCATCGCTAGCAGCTTCGATCGAATCGCGAAAGGCAAGATCTAGCGAGCCTCCACCGCCAAGAGACATGTTGATGACGTCGGCACCCTGTGCAACAGCGTAGTTTACGCCGAGGATGATTCCAGAGGTGGTGCCACTTCCGGATTCATCTAGAACTTTGACCGCCATGAGCTTTGTTCGCCAGCAAACTCCCGTGGTACCAATCGAGTTGTTCCCGCGCGCGCCAATTGTACCAGCGACGTGTGTTCCGTGTCCTTCGTCGTCCGTTGGATCGTTATCCATGTTTATAAAATCATAGCCATTGTTTCCAGATCCATCCTCCCAGAGGTTCTCGACGAGATCCCCATGCTGGAGGTTGATCCCAGTATCGACGACAGCCACCACGACGCCCGAGCAATCAGTCGTTTTGGACCATGCAGCTTCGAGCCCCATGTCGCGGCCGCTGGTCCCGGGGTTCCCTGTGCTGTAGGGACTATGCAAGGCGTGTTGCTTGGAAATTGTTTGCGAGGAATTTTTCAATCCCCAAAGCAGTCCATAGTTTTCGTCGTTAGGAACAGCTGACTTTTTATAAATGTAGTCGGGCTGAACCCATTCAAACTCAGAACTCGATTTCAGTTTTTCAATGGCAGTTGCAACCGACTCGGATCGCGTGTCGATCGTAATCGCGAGAGTTTGTCCATCGCTGTCAAGCTTTTGGACGCCACCGTCCGGCGCCAAAGCTTTTAACGAAACGCCTGAACTCTCGAACGATGAAGTTTTGAAAGTTCGATTCCTTGTTTTTACCAGAACTCGATCCGAGACAAATTCCTGAGGGTGGGACCGATCCCGAAGGCGAAATGTGAATTTCGATTCGTCGGTGATAGCGTTTTCACTGGCGATCAGAGTGGCGAGCAAAAAGCCAAGCATCGAAGAAAGCAGGCTGACACGGCTATGCCTTTTCATTGCGGCACCGTGAAGTTGGCGATCGTTGAAAGTTCGGAAGTGGATTCTATACTGTAGGCTTTCACAGCAATATTATATGTACCTGGCGCCAATTGCGTGACCGTAGATGTGACGTGCGTGCCGTTCCCTGGATTTGCGACCTGAACTGGAGTCGTTGACGCAATTGCGACAGATGTTTTTGCGATATAAACAAGATACCCACCACCAGTTTCGCCGACCTGGCTTGCAGTGCTTGCGTCCCAAGAAACGGTGACAGCGCGAGCAGGCAGCCCGCTTGAATCGGACTCAGTGGCCTGTTTGCCCTTGTCTTCACAGGCAGTGGCCGTGAAGATCATTGCGATTAGAATAAAGCTTTTATACTGCCCATCACCCACGATTTCTTATCGGAATTCAACGCGGATATTAAAGGGAGGTGGTTGAAAGTGCCTCAGTTCGAATCGGTTTCGCATTTTTCGGTGGATTCTCTTGCATTGCAGACAATGTAGATTCAATCGACGCTGGAGCACGCCAATGGGTCCCAGTGGCCGAATCCTTTTTCAAAGGCAGCAAACTGAACGCGAGTATTCCTATCGCGACTATGTTCACCGCGGCCGTGGTTCGCCAAATTCCGTCTTTAAGCATTTGCCTCACCGCTCGGAAGCGCGTCAGGTCGGCAGTTTGTTTTATAAGGGAATGCTGGTTTTGCTGAAGCCGTTGAAGAAGGGCTTCGCGTTCGAGGACCGTGGGATGTGCAGCATGTGCATTCATCCAATTTCCAGCGGGCTTTCGATCGACGAGTTCGCCACTTGCGATCGTCGCCTTCGTAAGGGCTGATACAAGATCATGGACCGACGAATTCAAGCGAGTGATTGCGAACTCATCAGCTTGAATCTCCTGCTCTCGAACTAGTCGGCTCATAATTAACGGATGGATGAGCAGATAGAATATGACGATCGCGGCGGGAGTGTAGATCATTCCGTGCGAAAGCTCCATGTACATACTGGCTATCAAGAGGGGCGTCACCCCCGCGATTCCGATTGCTAAGTGAGCCACCATGCGAACTGGAATATGCATCAAAAAACCGTGCGCGAGTTCGTGATGTATGATCGCTTCGGTCTCTTTTTGCGTTAAGCCCAATTGGTCGCTCTGGCTTATCAGTACGATCTGCCGTAAAGGACCCGGGGCACGATTTGCGCCGGCGATGAGGGCATTGAAGTTTCGTATGCTATCTAGCTTCAATATTCGAACTTGTGGAGAGTTAAGACCAAGCCTTTTGAAGGCGTCTTTTACGACGGCCTCGGTGCGGAGTTCGCTTTCGGTGCTTGGTCTATCAGAAGGAAACATGATGCGAACCATGATCGGTGCGATTAATATTTGCATGAAAATTAACACGCTCATGAATTCGATGACGTGAAAGAGAAAGCCAATGTCCCCACTAAGTGGAATCAAGGCTTGCCGAAAAGCAGTGATGACAGTGGCCGCAGCGAAACTAAAAATCATTGCAAAGAAAATACCCATGAACGTCTTTGCAGCCAGGGTATTTACCTTTGCGGACTTCGGATCAATTTTGCGAATTTCGAAGATTAACTTTTGCTCGCGACTCAGGTGCACGAAAAAATAAATGAGCATTAAAAGGCAGGAAGTCGTCGCGATAGTATCAAATGTGAAGCTTTTTAGCGCCGGAAGCGCCAGGTAAGTGAACACAAGAACAGCGCCTAACCACATCCGAATCGGAAACATCATTTGGCCGACGGCGTGTAGAATTTCGTTTTCGCTTCGACCGCCGCGCTCGAGAAGCTTTCTGGCCCAAATCTTCGCCATTTGAAGCCTTCGAGCGCCTATGTAGGCAGCCGATCCAAACGTTAAAACGAGCAAAGCGAAACCAGCGATGATGGCCCAATGCTCGGTTTGAATATGGCGAATCGATTCGAAGTTCATTGATGCTGGAGTTCGTAGCATCCTTCTATTTTCAGTTCAGACCTGAGGCTTTTGAAATCGAGAAGCGAAATATATTAGATAATCGTCTCAGTTCGAGACGTTAGCCTTTTCAACTTTGCCAGACCCGTAAACATATTCGTCTGGCCAGCCGCGCTGATTGTACAAGCTTGCCATTGTTCTGCCATAGGCGCCGGCATCAAAGACGGCAAGTCGGTCACCTTGTTCGACACGGGCGAGATCTCGGTCTCGACCTAGGAAGTCAGCGGATTCACAAATGGGTCCAACGACATCCATAAGTCTCTTCACAATGAGGCCATCCGCCCTTGGTCCGTGGCGCCTCGCCAGAGGTTCAATTCGATGTTGAGCTTCGTAAAGCGCAGGTCGAATTAAAAGATTCATCCCGCCGTCGACAATCACAAAAGTTTTGTGAGGAGTTTCTTTTACGTATTGAACTTCCGTCACCAATAGACCGCAGCGGGCGATCAGCCAGCGGCCTGGTTCGGTGAGGACCTCCAGCAAAAGACGATTTTGAATATCGACTCCGAGATGCTTTTTAAGAAGCTCGGCATGGCGTTGAACAACTTCAAACTCCAAAGATTCATCATTTGTTTCATACCGAATACCAAGACCACCGCCGACGTCAAAACGGTCAAGTAGCCAACCTGTTTCTTGGCGCAGCTCCCTTTGTAATCGCGCGCCGATTTCAATCGCCTCGTCGAGAGCGACGAGGTCGAGAAGTTGGGAGCCGATGTGAAGGCTTAATCCGCGAAGTCGTAGAAGCGGCATCGTTTTCAGCATTCTAACGGCTTCGCGAATGCCAGACTCTTCAAGACCAAACTTGTTTTCTTGGAGTCCAGTCGTAATGTACGGGTGGGTTTCTGGGCAGACGTTTGGATTTAGGCGCAAGCCGATGTCGATTAATCGTCGACCGCCCCCAGGTCCCTTCGAGATCGCTTCCGCGATCTCGCTGATTCGCTGAAGTTCACCTAGACTTTCGACGTTGATTTGCCCAATTCCCTTTTGAATTGCGAACTCGATTTCAGATTTTGTCTTGGCGACTCCTGAAAACAATATGTCCTGAGCTTGAAAGCCAGCACCCATCGATACAGCCGCTTCGCCACTTGAAACCACGTCCGCTTTTATTCCGAAGGACGCCAATTTTTTTAATAGCAGAGGATTCGTATTCGCTTTAGTTGCGTAATGGACCGAGATCGGAAGCCCGGCCTCGCGATAGGTCTTCAACATAAACTGCGCGCGGGCGACAACGTGATCAGCATTATAGAAATAAAACGGAGTCGGCATTGTTCCGACTAGGTCCATGACGCTTTCCCGAGATTGACCGAGGACGATCTTGCCATCGGCAATATCGAAAGCGTTCGAACTCATACGCTTGTGCCCGGCGAATCTAAGCCAAATTCACTGTGAAGCGCTTGAGCAGCTTCTTTCAATTTTGCTTGGTCGATGACCGCGCTGATTTTTATTTCCGAAGTTGTCACCAAGTGAATGGGCACTCCTGTTTTAGCAAGCACTGCGAAAAATCTTGCGGCGACACCGGGGTGGTTTCGCATTCCTACACCGACAACCGAAAGTTTAGCCATATTTTCAATCAGCGTGACTTGCTCTGGTTTGTCGACAAAGTCCTTCAATGCTTGGCGCGAAAGAGGAATATCTTCTTTTGTTACTGAAAATGCGAGGCGCTGCCCTTCGGATGTTTCACTTTGAGTGATGATGTCGACCACTACTCCTTTTTTTGCAAGTGTGTCGAAAAGCCGCGCCAGGAAGTCTGGTCCGGTCGGAACTGGGAAAAGTTTAAAGACGGCAGTGTTTGCGTCGTGAGTGATGGCCGAGACCACGGGTTGCTCAATTTGAATATTCATTTTGCTGGATCCTTTTTTACCTGATTGGCCATTCGAATGGCCTGCTGCTTGGTCATGAGTGGCAGGTAGAACATCTGGTAATATCCAAGTTCCTTCTCGATCTTCGAATGTCGAGCGCAAGTGAACTTTGACGTGATATTTGGCTGCAATTTCAACGCAGCGGATATGAAGAACCTTCGAACCCAGTGCCGCCATCTCCATCATCTCTTCGCAAGATAGGAAGGGGATTTCCCGCGCTTTTTCTACAAGGCGCGGATCGGCCGTGAATACGGCTGGGACATCCGTGTAAATTTCGCAGTCGCACTTGGCACGGCCTTGAATTGCCGCAGCCAGAGCGACCGCTGTCGTATCACTTCCGCCGCGACCGAGCGTCGTGATATTGTCGTCCTCATCCACGCCTTGAAAGCCTGCGACGACGGGAACTGCGCCACTTGCGACGATGTTAAAGATGGGATCTGTGTCGATCGATTGGATCCGGGCTTTGGCAAATGTCGAATCTGTTCGAATGCCCAGCTGATACGCCAAAAGGGGCTGCGCTTTGATTCCGCGTTTTTGAAGAGCGATAGCGAGCAGAGAAATCGAAACCTGCTCTCCACTGGCGATTAACATGTCGTAAGCGGAGCCCCGATAATCGGGGTCGATTTTTTCCGCGAGCGCAATGAGGCGATTAGTTTCGCCGGACATCGCACTTACAACCACCACTGGTTTTTGCCCCAGCTTGATTTCTCTGGTCAGGCGATCCGCCAAAGATTCGATTCTTTCGATTGAGCCGACCGAGGTTCCGCCATATTTTTTTACGATTAATCCATCCACAAATCTGACTGTACCTTACTGGGAACGTCCGAGTCACAGGTCTTTGCCTTCCGCTAGTTTCATCATCACGCGTTAAGTCATTGATAACTAACAAAACACGCGGTGCGGCAGGCGTTTGCGGAATGTCGTCTGCGTCTTTACGCTATTAACACTGGCCACGAATGTCTAACGGCCAAAGGAGCACTAACGTGAGCATTTCGCGCAAAAATAAAACTTCACGCATGTTGAACGAATTCTCGGTTTCGGCCGTGGCCTTGTTGGCCGCCGGTTTGTTGACTTGGTCGCTTGCAGGTTGCTCGTCGAACCCGCACAAGGCCGAAGAAATTGAAACCAAGATCGACAATCAGGGTCAGATCTCTGGCGACACAAGCTTGGGCGTCAAAGAAGGCAACATGATTGTTCAAAAGAAAGTCATGATGAATGAGGAACTTCGCCTTTTGCAAAACGATGTTTACGAAACAGAAGACCGCGTTTACGGAAATCGAAAGTACGGATCAAAGGGCCTTTATGGAGTTCTGAAAGACTGCCGCGCGGAGCTTTCAACAAAAGCAATGGGCGGGACTGGTAAACTTCAGTTCACGGAACCTATCGACCGTGTGACAGATAAAGTTGAAGAATACAAAATCGGTCTCGATGATAAGAAGCAGCTGATTGGTGTATCAGAAGAGTTTTTGAAAGACCGCATCGAGCGTTTCAAGCAGTACAAGCTTGTTTTGCAGAAGCGCCAAGACGAATACGAAGACAAAGTTGAAATTTGCAAAACCGAGTTGAAAGGCCGTCAAGCCGAAGCCGCAAAACTGAAGCAAGACGCAGCCAAGCTTGGTCAGCCGATGGGAAACACCGCTAGCGAGTCGTCAGAATCTAACTAAAGGACTTGTCAGCGTATGGAAATAACACCGGATCGATCGAAACCTGCTGAAGCCGCTAGTGCGCTTGATCCGGCAATGCCGACTCCACTTTCTGAGGCGTCGGATATTCAAGTTTTGAACCTCGCTCACAAAGCGACGCAAATTATTGAGGCATTTCCCGATCGACACCCAAACCCTCGCGAGCTGGAAGAAATTACCAGAGTGTTTGGTTTGGATTTGGCGACGGTGGCTTTGGTGAAAATACTCAGTCAAATCTCACCTAATCGGTTTTTTCTCGAACGCGTTGACCAAGCCTATCGCGATTTGAAATCAAAAGACTTTACCGTGCAACTAACTGAACTGGGAAAGCTAACGCCTGAGCTATGCGTGATCGAAAGTCACGACCCGTTTGCGCCCGGCTCTGCTTGGGGAAAGCACGTCGAACAATGGCGCGCGTGGGCCCGGGAATGTGGTTACACCACGGAAGTAATTCGGACCAAGCCCGGAAATCATCCGTTGGAGAACGCAGATCTGATTCGGAAGCAGCTTTCAGAAATGCCGCACGATAATCGTATCGTTGCGACACTCGGCCAGGGCGGGGCAGAGTTTCGAATTTTAGTAGAAAAACTTTTGAAGTCGGCACCGCACGAGCTTCATGGTATTCAGATGTGGCTGAATGTTGCAGGTCTTGTAAGAGGCGCATCGGGTCCCCAGGCGCCAAATAAGATCGATAAAAAAATTAATGGCTTTGGCTACCGCCTCCGCGGATGGCCTTCCGACATAGCGGGCTATCTCTCGAGTGCAAATGCGCGTCTCGCAATCGAACCTGATTTTAGCGGCCTTACTTTTGTCTGTGTTTCAATGGTGGGTCTACCGAACATTTTGTCGGCTCCGGTCGGGATCAAGGGTGCTTTCCAGAGTCTTGGTATCAATGGACCAAACGATGGGGTTGCGATGTTTCACGAATCGATTGTTCGGCCAGGTTACATCGTCCCGGTGTCGGGAATGAGTCACCGGGCCGAGTCGGAGCGACTAGGCCCGTGGTTGAAGTCAGTGTTATTAGCTTTCCAAGAGGACTTTATTCTTGATTCGAAGAGTCGTCGTCGTCTCCAAATTGACCTCTAAATTTTTTTGAAAACTTCCTTAATAGTTTCGCCGCTTCTTGCTTTTGCTCTGGGCTGAGCTTGGCGTGAAACTCCGCAATTTTCGTGATCCACTTGTCGGTAAGTATCTGGCGTTTAGCCTGTTGTGAAGCCATGAGCTTTCGGATTTGTGTGACATCCGCTTTGTCAGTAGTCATTTGTTTCTCAACCTCGTCAGCAAGTTCCTTTCGGTTGGGCTTCATGTTTTTGAAATCTTCTGCTGCTTGTTTTGCGAGTACTTCGACGCGTAAGTTGCGCGATCTTCGATCGACATTTTGCAGCCAGAAAGGCCAGTTAGAGCTACAACGGCCAGAGTAGAGAGTGAAAGTGTGCGGGCGAGTCGGTTGAAGGCGATTTTCATGATCGGTCTCCTTTGGGTTGCGGGTGATCCGCGCAATTAGAAACGTGATTGAGAATGCGCAAAAGTTTTCGAAACATCAGACCCAGCCCGTTGAAGTGCGCGTGCAGCAAGTCGGTGAGAACTTGCAAATTGACGTGAAGGATTACGGCATCGGCATGTCGCAAAACGAAGCCGATAAAGTTTTCGAGATGTTTTATCGTGCAGACTCTTCACGGGGACGTGAGACCGGAGGTTATGGGCTTGGACTTCCGCTGGTAAAAGCCATCGTGCAGGCGCAGGGCGGGGATCTTCAGGTCTTAGACTCCGCGCTTGAGCACGGATGCACGTTTAGGTTTGTACTTCCGCTAGGTTCTTAGGTGGTGTTTCGACCATCTTTGAAACGTTATCTCGAAGACACTCTTGACCGATTAACGCGACGCAAGATAGGTCGTGGGCAAATCAATTGGAGGTCTTATGAAATCTTTCGTTACTGCACTTGCATTCGCCGCAATCCTTTCCGTTGCACCATGTTTAGTTGAAGCACAGGGCTCTTCGTACAACACGAATAGCTCAAAAGCCTTTAAGGTACTGCTGGCAAACAGCCACGTACATGTTTCATTTCTGCAAGAAGAAGATCCAGCGGCCAAACCAGTCCGCGTTTCTTCGCTACTTGAGGGCATGCTCACCACCGTCGACGGAAATGCGACGTATCTCGCGATGACAACACAAACTTGCGCAGTCGAGTCAGCGGATGTCGTCAGCTGCGAGCTTCACATTTTGAGCTCGGATCGGAAGAGCGATCTTTCGCCCGCAGAAAACATGACTGAGTCGTCTACCGCGATCCAATATAAAGTGAACGTGAAGACCATGAAATTGATTGGCAAACCGACGTATTTCATCGCCGGATAAGTTCAGCATAAAGATTGCTCTCTTGGGCCGCTGGAATCCCATTTAGGTAGAGATGAAGGCGGTCAAAAGTGAATGCGAGCTGGCTCGGCGTTTCGGCGACAATTTGCGGCAATTTGACCGACAGTTGTTCGGTGGTTTTTAGATTAGCCTTGCTAGCTCTTCTATCGATTTCGATCGGTTGTACTCGGCCCGAACGTACATCGAATTTAGAAGTTTTGGAATTCAGTGTTTCTGATTTAGAAACTCCGTCTGCTTCATCATCGGCCGACCTAAGCCCGATGGATTCGACGATGTCACCGGTCATGCAACCAGCACCGGCACCGGCTTATAACATCTCTGCGCCAGACGGCGTTACGCCTCCGGATCCTGTTCGGCTCAGCGAGAAACCAGATCTTTCACAGGGACCATTGGCGTACAAGAATTCGGAATTCACTTTGGATCTTCGCACGTCCTCTAAACCAGAAGACGTCGGGAGGCCATGGGGCGCAGTCCAGGGTTTAACGATGTTTCGAGGAAATCCGTCGCGAACTTTTTATGGAACTGGTCCAGTGATGCCAGCAGTACCGAAAGTTCTTTGGCGATATCCCGATCGGCCGATGTGTTCTGAATCTTGCGTTGGGAAAAACGATTGCAAACAATGGTGCGGCAGTGGATGGACGGGCCAACCGGTTGTTTATCAGCGCGCTGATGGCATAACGGAAGTCATTTTTGGCGCCTACGATCGGCAAGTGCATTTCGTCAACGCTTCCAATGGTCAGCCCACACGAAATCCGTTCCCAACAGGTGATATTATCAAGGGATCAGTGACGATTGATCCAGATGGTTTCCCACTTCTTTATTTTGGTTCACGCGACAACAAATATCGAATTCTTGCGCTTGATCGTGGCGACGCCGTGGAAGTTTATAGTCTTGATGCGTACAAAGTTCGTCGCCGCCTTTGGAACGACGATTGGGATAGCAACGGCTCGATCGTCGACGATCGTCTTTTTGTCGGTGGAGAAAACTCTTGGTTTTATGTTGTTAAACTCAATCGAAAACTGGAAAGCGACAACCGTGTCAGCGTGAAACCAGAAATCGAAGTACAGATGCCTGGGTGGACCGAGGAAATGCTTGAGATGCTTCATCCTGATAAACGCGATACGATGATTTCCATAGAAAGTTCACCCGTCGTCTTCGGCAAGCGCGCATACTGGACGAACTCGGGCGGCATGGTCGTTGGTGTTGACTGGACCCGAGTAAAAAACAAACACGCAGAAATCGTTTTCACGTTTTGGGCCGGTGACGATGCCGACGCGACTCCGATCATGGATGAAAAAGGTCACCTTTATGTCGCTGTTCAAAAAGAACTGGATAACGGGCGTGGCGTCAGGGCCTCCCGGCAACGCGTGGAAGAGATTGGACAATTGATAAAGCTAGATCCCAACAATCAAGTGAATCCCATTCTATGGTCCGCGCAGGTTCCCAGTCGAAGCGAAAACGATGATGGAGGGATTTGGTCGACACCGGCTTTGGATTTAAAGCGGAATGCCATTGTTGTAACGACTCATCCGGGGGACCTAATATCCTACGATCGATTTACTGGCCGCGAAATGTGGCGTAAAAAATTGGGCCATCACGAATGGTCGTCACCAAACATCATCGACGATCATTTGATCGTCGGCCGCTGCCAAAAAACCGGAATCGAGGCGTTCAAATTGAACGAGCACGGCACCAATCCAGTTACGCAATGGGTGACTAAGGCGCCTAGAGGCTGTGTCGAATCGACGCCGGCCATCTGGAAGGGCCGAATTTACGTCGGCTCTCGCGATGGCTATTTTTATGGCCTCAGTTCCCCATAGGATCCTGTGTCTATTCGAGGATGAGGTGATCGGCTTCGGAAGTCAGTTTCACCAGAACGCCCGAGACTTGTTCGCCTTGTTGCACAGTGCAAGTCTCCTGACGAACGGGGTAGGTGCTCAAGAGATCAATATCGAGCGGGCAAGTGAACATTGGTGAAAACTGATGGTGGGGTTTTCGTAAATCCAAATCAATTTTGAACTCACAGGCACCACCCGCGAGCGGCGTGACCTGACCGACATCCGCAATGAACTGCGCGACTTCGGGACCACACGCGAGCGCTGGACTTGAAGACACCAAAATCGCTGCGAGCAAAAAGCTTTTCATCGCAAAACCTCCTCGTTTTATTTTCATTACTTGTTAAGAACGTACGCGAAGATCAGCGGGGCGACGATGGTCGCATCTGATTCGATCACATAGCGCGGGGTTTCAACTCCCAGTTTTCCCCAAGTGATTTTTTCATTTGGAATCGCACCTGAGTACGAACCGTATGATGTGGTCGAGTCCGAGATCTGGCAAAAGTAGCCCCAGAGTGGAACATGATCGCGCTTTAAATCTTGGTGAAGCATGGGTACGACACAAATCGGGAAGTCGCCGGCAATCCCGCCGCCGATTTGGAAAAACCCAATCGAAGACTTGGGTGCCACTTCTGTGTACCAAGCAGCCAATTCTGTCATGTACTCGATACCGGATCGAACGGTGTGAACGTTTTTGATTCCGCCGTCGATAACATACGATGCGAAGATGTTACCAAGAGTTGCGTCTTCCCAACCTGGGACAATCATTGGCAGGTTTTTTTCCGCAGCCGCCATAAGCCACGAATCCTTCGGATCGATTTGGTAGTATTTTTTCAGTTCCCCGCTGAGTAGAATCTTGTACATAAACTGATGCGGGAAATATCGCTCGCCGGATTTGTCGGCTTTTTCCCAGTGATCAAGCACCGCTTTTTCGATTCGGCGAATGGCTTCTTCCTCGGGGATACAAGTATCTGTCACTCGGTTCAAGTGACGATCGAGGAGCTTCTGTTCGTCCTCCGGAGTCAGGTCCCGATAATTTGGAATTCGAACATAATGGTCGTGTGCGACGAGGTTGAAAACGTCCTCTTCGAGGTTTGCGCCCGTGCAGCAGATGGCGTGTACCTTATCTTGGCGGATCATTTCGGCAAGGGAAATGCCAAGTTCTGCCGTCGACATTGCGCCTGCAAGCGTAACAAGCATTTTGCCGCCGCCAGCGAGGTGCTTTTCGTAGGCTTGTGCTGCATCTTTCAGCGCGGCCGCATTAAAGTGGCGGTAGTTGTGATCGATGAACTGTCGAACGCCGCCGATTGGTGAGCTTTTGGCCGCGGTTTTGGCAGATGCTGGTGAGGATGTTGGTGTCGCCATCGTGTTTAAACCTCTCGAAAATGTTTAGATCAAACGCCCCATCTGATACCCAACCCTGGGCCCAGGTGCAACGCTTAAAAGTTTGAGTAGCATTCGGTCGAATTTTCACCTAGATAAACGGGCGCATGAATCAGCCCCCTCGCTCATCTCCGCTATATTCGCCAATTTTTGCCGCAAAGGACCTTTTTGAAACTCGCTATCATGGGGCGGATGCCGTCTTGGTAGCAGGTTCTGTAGTTCGCGGTGAAGCGTCCGCCTACTCGGACCTTGATCTTGTTGTGATTTTTCCTAAAGTGCCGGCTGCCTACCGTGAATCCTTCACTCACAAAGGTTGGCCAGTGGAAGCGTTCATCCACGATCTAGAAACTCTTCGCTATTTCTTCTATCGAGTCGATCGCCCTGAAGGATCGGCGACACTTTGTGAAATGGTCAAAGAGGGCCTCGAGGTTCCGGGCCCAAGCAAGGCGACGGACGAGGCAAAAGCTTTGGCGGCGATGATCTTGAAAGAAGGGCCGCCGGCGCTTTCGGCTGAAGAAGTTGAAGATCGGCGCTACAATATTTCCGAACTTATTGATGACCTCCGCGAACCTCGATCGCGTCACGAAATGAATGCATCGGCGGCGAGACTCTATGGCGATTTGGGTGATTTCTTTTGCCGCTCTCGCGGTGCTTGGACGGGCCTGGGTAAAGGGCTGCTGAAAAGAATAAAAAGCTTGGACCCTGCGATGGCTCGCCGTTTTTCTGATTCCTTTGATCAGGTCTTTCTGCACGGCCAACCGGCAGCGCTGATCGCGTTGACCGAGGAATGGCTAACTCCGTACGGGGGCTTCCTTTTTGATGCGTATCGCCGGGAGGCGCCCCACAACTGGCGCGGAAAGTGACTCGCTAGAACTGGTGCAAAAACAACTGCTTACTTTCTAATGTATCCGTCGAAATAAATGGGCCAATTAGACAGGTCACGCATGGCGAAGACAGTTCTGAAATATGGCAGTATCGCCAGCGGCCACGGGGCACTTGGGTCGACTGACTCATAGACGGATTCTTCATGTAAAACGCGAAACAACTTTAGCCGACAATTTTTCTTTGCGAGTTCCGCGGCAATATCCAGCCGTTTAAATTCTTCGCGATAGGTTCGTTCAAACGGCCAAAAACCAGTTAGCTGATCCCTGAGAGAAAGATCGGCTGGAAGCCGTTGATTGATACCCGCACAGAACGCCGGTGGAATCTGCGGAAGGCCGACGACTTTGTTTAGTACTATTTCGTCGGTCACTACACTGAGGTAACTACTCGTCGCTAGAAAAGCTCGGTTCGCTCGCTGGGTTGTATTGGCGTCGAGAGGTCGCCACTCGCCTTCAGCGATCAGGCCTCGGTCGACATATTCCCGATAAGCTCTTCGCTCAAGATCGAGCGCAGCTAAACCAGTCAACAGTAGTTGAAGGCTTTCCGTTGTTAAGAGCAAACTCGCAAACTGCCGAACTTCAGCCAGAGCGGCTTTCGGTTTTCCATCCAATGCACCCTGCAACAGTCGGATTTTTGTCGCGCCAAGAAGATCCAACGTATCCGGTGATGGCAAGCGATGGGGCGATAGGAACTCTTCTTTTTTTATAAGCTGGCTGAGCGGGGTTGCTAGTTCTATATCCCAAAGCCGAAACATTTCGAGCTTTTCAAATATACTAGTATCGCCTTTCAAGCGGCCCCTTTCGAGAAACGATTTGCCCTTAATCCAATCGTCTTGATACCGAAGCAGAAACTCTCGCGACGCCGCAGGCACGAGGGGTTCCTTGCGCCCATATTCAGATGTTAGCGGCGACCAGAGAACTTGATTATTAAGACGTGGACCGGCATCTGCACCAGAAGCTTTCAATAGCGGGGCAATTTCAGAGCTTTCTATAAATTCGGCATCCGCCAAATATTGTTCAAGGTGTCGGCCTTGAATTTCTTTTATTTCGTTAAGCCGGTCTGTGATGGAGCCACGAATGAGGAGCTCGATGGATAGCACGTAAAGAAAAAAGAGCGCGATCGATGAAAGCGCTCCGATAATCAGAGAGTGATGGCGGCGGATTAAGCTGGTTGGGCTCGAAGCCACGTCTTGACGTAAATCTTCCACGCTATGAGAGCATTGTTCATCTCAATGCGCGCAAGCTCAAGCTCCGCGCGCTTTTCTATCAAGACCTGGTTCCACGGATGCTCGGTCTTATACTTTTTAAATTCTGATTGGATTTCTTTCCAACGGGCCTGTGCGGCCACAATGCGGTCGCGGAGGACCTGGACCCGCTCTCGGCTTGCGCCACGCGCAATAATCCTTTTCTCATCCATCGCAATTCGCGCTTTCAATATTTCATCTGCCGATACTTTCTTCAGGCGCTTAGCTAGACCAACAACTGCCAGCAAAGCGATGACCCATTTGCTAGGGTCCCACTGGTACCATCGGACACCGTTTCGATAGTCGGCTTGGAAATAATGGTGGTAGTTGTGATAGCCTTCGCCAAACGTAAGGAATGCCATAGTAAAGCTGTCGCGAGCGGTGTTTTTATCCGTGTAAGGCTGACTTCCAAACTTGTGAGCCGCCGAGTTAATAAGAAAAGTACTGTGTTGTGAAAGTACAATGCGAGTCAGTCCGCCGACCAAAAGACCTGGCCAAAAACCGAAGCCAAATACCATTCCCAAGAGGCCAGGAACAATGAAGCCCATAAAAGTCGCAAAGAAAAGGTAGTACTTATCTTGAAGTTTAACCCAGCGATGCTGGGCAAGGTCGCGCGGGATAACGTCGACATCAGGATGGTGATCCTTGATCAACATCCAGCCTAAATGTGCATGAAAGAACCCTTTGTTTATCGTGTACGGATCCTCATCCGTATCGACCTCGCGGTGATGACGGCGATGATCGCTGGCCCAGCGAAGTGCCGAGCCCTGAAAGGCCATAGACGCGACCATTAAAAACATCATTTGAACCCACATGGGTACGTCAAAACTTCGGTGCGCAAAGTAGCGGTGGTAGCAGACGGTGATGCTGAGGTTCGAAATTGAGTAGAGGACAACGAGGAATGCCGTCAGCTCCCAGCTCCAGCCATTGTTGTACATATAAAGCGGTAATAAAATCACGGCCAACATCGGCGTCAGAACTAAGAACACCGCACTGACCCAGTTGATTTCGCGTAGCAATTCTTTGAAACTCATTTCAAGAAATCGCTTGGGATGAGAGGCGCGCGAATTTGCGTTAATTTGAACAGGGCCTGATATTTGACTGTCTTGATTCATGTTTCCTCGTCGTGGCCGAGATTTACTTCTATTCTAAAAAAACAGATCAAGAGTTGCACTCTAAAAAAGTGGAAAGATTGCTGAAAGATTTAAGAAAAGGAAGCCTCATGTGTCGTCTTCTTGCTCAGCTCGAACTGAATCCATCTTGCGGTTTGCACCATCCCCGAACTTTCTCGGCTTCCGTTTTAGCTCTGCTACTTTCAACCGCAGCGTTCGCTTCTGGTCCCCCGGCTGGCGGTTCTGTGTCAGCAGATTCCCGAACCGAGACAGTCATCGTCTTCATAGGAGACTCCTTGACGCAAGGTTACGGAGTTCGATCCGAAGAATCTTATCCAGAACTTGTTGGAGATCGACTTCGCAAGCGCGGCTACAAGGTGAAAATTATCAACGGTGGAATAAGTGGATCCGTGACGGCAGAAGCAGATCGCCGTTTACGCTGGTATTTGAAAGCCAAGCCGCAAATTTTGGTTCTTGCGCTAGGTGCCAACGATGGAATGAAGGGGTCACCACCAGAAGTAATTGAAAGCAATTTAAGAAAAGCGATTGATTTAGCGAAGGCAAACAACATTGAAGTCGTGTTGGGCGGCTTGAAAATGTTTACCAACCTCGGTGACGATTACCTGAGGAAGTATGAATCGGTGTTTCCGCGGCTTTCAAAATCGACAGGAGCTGCGCTTATTCCGTTTCTATTAGAGGATGTAGCGCTGCAAAAAGAATATAACCAATCTGACATGCGTCATCCCAATCCCAAAGGGCACGAAATAATCGCGGATCGGGTGACTTCGGTTTTAGAAAGCACAATGACGAAAAAGCTCGGGCTTGTTCCGGTACTTCCGACGAAAAGCCAGACGAAATAATTAGAGCAAACGAAGGAATAAGTATGAATGAACCTGTATTGGTTTGTCGGTCGGTCAAGAAATCCTATCCGCTAGCTGCGGCAGATCGAGGAGCAACAGCTTCTCGATTGGAAGTCTTAAAAGGTATCGATTTCGAAGTTCGAGCAGGGGAACGTTTGGCAATTATGGGGCGGTCGGGGGGCGGTAAATCGACACTGCTCGGATGTTTGTCGGGCTTAGATCAAATTGATTCCGGTGAAATTCATTTACTAGGCAAAAACCTAGCTGAAATGTCAGCGAACGAGCTCAATGCGTTCCGCGCAAGCACCATTGGGATAGTTTTTCAGCAATTTCAACTTCTCGACCACTTTACCGCGCTTGAAAATGTTCGGCTTCCTTTGGATCTTGCCGGAATCGCTCCTGAAACCGCGGATGCACTTGCGAAAGAAAAGTTGGACCGCGTCGGTTTGGGAGGGCGCGAGACCCATTTTCCGGATCGCATGAGTCGAGGTGAGTGCCAACGGGTTGCGATCGCTCGCGTGCTAGCAATGGGAGTGAAATTGATCTATGCGGACGAGCCGACGGGCAGTTTGGATGTCAAAACTGGCCGGGATGTCATGGATCTTTTGTTTGCCTCGGCCAAAGAGTCGGGCGCAGCGTTGGTGCTTGTCACTCACGATCCACTTCTTGCGAGACGATGCGACCGGATTTTGAGAATTGAAGACGGAGTTTTAAAGGACGGGCCACTGGTACTCGAGCTTTCGGACGATGCTCCATCCACTGAGCAGGCACCACGTGTCTAAAGCGGGCCGCTACTTTCGAACAGACCTTCGGCGATCTGTTAAATCCAATTGGATTGCTATTGCAGTTTTGACTCTCAGTTTTCTTGGTCCGGTTGTTTCTAGTATTTTGCGATCCTCGGTGGAAAGTTTTTTGTCTTCCAATTCTCGTCGTATTTTAACTGCGGATTTAGCGATCACTGCTTACCGGCCGATTCGAGAAGATGAAGTTGATCGAATTCGCACGGAATACGGTGTGAAGCGCGAAGTTCGTGAAATTGAATTTGTGACGATGGCGGTGGGGCGCGAAGAGCGGGGAAATCTATTAGAAGTGCACGCGGTTGAACCTAAGTTTCCTATCGACGGAGAATTTCAGTTTGCAGATGGAACTAAGGGATCTGGTGGGCCCATGGGCGAATCTGTCTGGCTGTCTTCGGACGCAGCTTTGGCCTTGGGCCTTAGCCGATCTGACAAACTTAAGCTGGGTCGGTTGGAATTCAACGTAGAAAAAATCATTCAACAGGCGCCAGGGATTTCGCGAGCCGCATTTGGTTTTGCACCGCGGGCCTATATTCCCATTGATCGCGCTAGCTCCACGGGACTACTTGGTTTTGGTAGTCAAATTTACCACCGTGTCTATTTGGAGACCTCTCGGCCTGCGCCGGCGGACGAAGTGAAGGAAAAGTTGGGCGATCCCGATCTCTTCTTGCGCACGCCAGATGATTCGGTTCAAGGGCTCGAGCGCTTCACGGGTTTTGTTTCGCTTTATTTGGCGGTGGTCTCTGTTTCGTTGTTCGCGTTGGGTTGGGCCGCGGCCTTTTACATCATACGTACGCAAGCCATCGAGCGTATGCGACAGACAGCAATCGCCATGGTTTTCGGCGGAACTCGGCGATCGATGCTTCAGTTTGAGTTCTTGAGGACGCTCGCCGTGACAGTGATTGCCGCATTCACTGCGCTCGCAATTGCAAGAGTCGCAGCCGAGTTCCTAGAACCAGTTATTGCGGCTGCTCTCTCAAAAAATGTTCCTGGTGTCTTTCAGATTTCAATGTCGATCCGAGACTTTTCTGGTCTGTTTTTAACAGCCATTGTCTCTGCTTTGTTGTTCACGCTTCCCTTTGCATTGCGTTTACAAAAAGCCCAACCGCGCGAGCTTTTCGATGATTCGGCGCTTGCGCCGCCCCAGGAAACTCGCGCCGACTTGCGAGCGACGGCAGTGATGCTTGCGATTGGCTTTGCGACGCTGACAGCCCTCGCTGCCTGGATCACACGCGACGCCAAACGAGGCCTCCAGCTTGCTGCGGGATTTGGCGCAGCGACGATAGTGATTCACTTCGCGGGTGTACTGGTATTTCGGCAACTGGCGAGCTCCTTTCGAAAAGTTGGAAAATCCGCATTTTTTCGCCTGGTTGGGCTGCAGTTGTCGCGGGCGAGGTTTGCCGTTCGACTCTCGTTTCTCGCGATTGGACTTTCGACCTTTGTTTCCAGCGGCGTTGGTCAAATCATGATTTCGCTTGGGGATGAACTCGGCTCTGGCGGACGTTTAGATTCAGCACCAGATTTTTTTCTGTTCAACATTCCGGAATCAGAAGTCGAAAGTCTTCAAAATACGGTGGGCAAATTTGGTATCCAGCTCGATTTTTTGTCGCCGATGATTCTCGCGAGGCTTCAGGCTAAAAATGGTGAGGGTCTCGAATCTGAACAATTTCGGAAGTTTCCCGTTAGAATAACGTGGAGAGAAAAGCCAATTGCGAGCGAAAAGATTCTCGAAGGCGATCCGCTACCAGAAAAGTTTAATGAAGCCGCAGGTCGGGTGCCCCTACTGAGCGTCGAATCCCGCTTTGCGGAACGAAACGATCTCGCGATTGGCGATCGATTGTCTTTTGATGTTCAAGGCGTTCCGATCGAGGGAGAAGTCGGCAATTTGCGCCAAGTGCGATGGACAGACTTCAATCCGAATTTCTTTATTTCATTTCAAGGTGGAGTTTTAGAAGACGCGCCGAAAACGTGGCTTGCGAATATCCGCGCCAAAGACCGCAGCCAGCGCCCAGAAATTCAGGCCGAAATCGTAAGAAAGTTTCCTGATCTTTCGATCATTGATGTCAGTCAGACCTTAGAGAAAATTGTCGCACTTATGCGTGCGATTCTTGGCCCCGCAGAATTCGCGGCATGGCTTGCCTCACTGTTCTCAGTTTTTGTTTTAGTGACGGTGGTAGTGCATTCGACCGTTCTCAGGGCGCATGAGATGACCCTTTTTAGGGTTCTCGGCGCAGAGCCGCATCGCGTTAGGTGGCTTTATCGGACAGAGTTTGCTTTGGCCTCGGGGCTTGGTTCTCTGATTGGCGCTTCCGGCGGTCTGGTCTTAGCGTGGTTTGTCTCGACGCGATTTCTTGATCTCGAATTTCGACCTGATATTGTCCGTTTTTTGATCACGATTTTCGTCGGATTGACGCTTGGCACTTTACTGGGAGAATGGCTTTACCGGCGAACTTCGCGAGGGCTTGGATTCGAGCGCCGGGTCGTGTAGACCTAATCGTCAAGTTTCAAATTTTTTGGAGAGCGCGAAAAATGAATGCCTCACGCATCAATACTAACAGCAGTACAAGCAGTCATGCTCCTTTGATATGGCCCGTCGCAGGAATACTTCTTCTTGCGTCCCTTGCGCGGGTTATCCCCCATACGGCAAACGTCACACCATTTTTTGCAGTGGCGATGGCCGCTGGCGCATGGCTAGGGCGAGATCAGCTTAAACTGACGTCCGCCTTAGCGATTGGTTCGATGGCTATCAGCGATCTCTTCTTGGGTTTTCACTGGACGATGCCGTTCGTTTACGGAGGCCTCTCACTTGGTATTCTTATCGGCGCATTTTCTAGCCCAAAACTTTTGAAAACAGAAAACCGGACGCTTCGTTTACTTAAGTGCGTCGCCGTCGCCGCGGCTGGAAGCACGGGCTTCTTCATCGTTTCGAATTTCGGAGTATGGGCAGTCGGCGAAATTTATCCCTTAACAATGGAAGGCTTCGTTGCCTGTTTTGTTATGGCAGTTCCGTTTTTCCTGAAGAGTTTGGTTTCAGATCTGTTTTTTGGTTCGCTCTTTCTAATGGGTGTGGCTCAATTGGCTTCTCGTCGCGCTGTAGACCTACAAGATGGAGCTCTCAATGCCCGATAAAATGGATCAATGGCCGCAAAACATGAAAGGCAAATTCTACGTCGACAAAACTTGTATTGCCTGTGACGCTTGCTGCATTGCCGCTCCCGACAATTTTAAGATGAATGAGGATGCGGGCCACGCCTTTTTATCAAAGCAACCCGCCTCGCCGGAAGAAGAGTCACAGTGCAAAGAGGCGATGGAAGGTTGCCCCGTAGAGGCCATCGGGGCCGACGGCGAATAAATTTACTTAACCGCGGTTGTTTGAATCAGCGTGCGGGTCGGGTATGGAATCTCAACATTGTTCTCAGTAAACGCTGTGTTAAGAGCGCGGTAAATTTCCGACTTGATCGTTACGACGTTCTCAGTCTCTGTCCACACGTGAATATCAAAGTCGACGGAGGACGCTCCGAACCCTTTCATCAAAAACAGCGGCGCTGGGTGTCTCATCACCTGCGGGTGCCCATGAAGAGTCTCGGTAACGATGGCTTCGACTTGTACCAAATCAGAAGAATAAGCTACGCCTACCTCGAGGTCGACCCTTCGAATCGGGAAATAGGAAAGGTTGACGATATTTGATTTGACCAAGGTTTCATTCGGGATACGAACCATCATATTGGTAAAGGTTCGAATCTTCGTTGAAAGCATATCAATCGCAACAACTTCACCTCGCAGATCACCAATGACAATCGAGTTTCCAACGACGAACGGGCGTTCAAACATCAGGAAAAGGCCACTGATTAAATTGGAGGCTGAGGTTTGTGCGGCAAAGCCTACGGCTACTGTCAGAATTCCAGCGGCACCAAGCAGTACCTTTAAATCAAATCCCAAGCTGTCGAGTGCCGCTGCAATCGACAAAAGTATCAAACCGAAATAGGCAACTTTTTCGAAGAGCATTTTCTTTTGGATGTCGAGATTGCGCATATTCCCGATTGCCTGGCGGGCCCGGCGCGCAAGAAAAAAGCCAACAAGTAACACAATCGCGGCGGTAGCGACCGAGAAAATGTGCTTCTTCGTTATCAGCAGCATGATGTCGTTAGCCCACTCTTTGACTATCATCCTCGCTCCCTAAAGAAGCTCTCAACACTTGTGCCGATGTTAGACCCGAATGCGGCGATCGACTTAATCCCATTTGCCGCGGCTCCTGGCGCCGTGCTTTTGGTAACTGTGCGAGCAGGCTGAACCAGGACAGGTGTGCCGGCATCTTTGGGAAACAGCTTTTCGATTTTCGGCTGCAGGGTACTCGTCACGTCGAGGGTCAATGACTCTGTCCAAAACCCAGTTTGGGGCGAATGGTACAGCGAAAGTCGTCCGCACGGGACCGTGACCTCATTAATCATCACAGTAGCTCCGCCCTGATTGATCAAATGGATCGTGCAACCTGCATAATCAAGTCGAGGTTTGTGATCGCTCCAGCGATCGATTGATAGAACAGGTACTGGGCAGAAGCCGACAGTGCCAACCTGCGCATCGGATCCCAGCCAGGTCACCGCGAGCGGATGTATGGGAATTTCGCATGCCTCGCGCGAACTTCCGTGGGCCGTCGCGATGTCCACCCGAATCACGAGCGGCAAAAGAAAACCGATCGACAGCTTTTCTCCCGCTTCAAGTGCGGCCTGAAATGGAATTTTCAGCCTCAGGTGCGCATCAGGCAAGACAGGTGCGAAAATTAGATCTTCGTTAGGACTGGTAGATGGAATTGTCAGATTTTGAACGGGTGAGGGATGATATCGGCACAGGGCCGAGGGACTTGGAGTTCTTGTTGCCGCGGCCGCTTCAGTGGAGATTCCCGCTAACCGTCTTGCAAAGGTTGAACTTGAACGATGGATCTGTTTCCAAGAAATTCGCCAATTCGATTCGCGGCGCTCGGTCAATAATTCCAAAGGGCCGATCGACCAAAGATCAAAACGATCATGGGTTTGGCGATGGCGCCCCCACCAGGTACTTAGTTCAGTCGATTTGTCGAGATTGTTCACAACACAACGCTAGCAATCGATTGGCGCGACCCGCAAGGACCGTGTACAGTGAAATGGTGCAGCAGGCGGAATCTTTAGGTTAGGAAATGTGATCGTGGCAAAGCTATCAGACAGAACATTACCAAAGACAGTTCGACTGAAGTCGACTCAAAAGAAGAAGCCGAATCAGGGATCGAACCAAGGGTCGACAAAACAAAGCGCTAGAAAGAAAGTGCGATCTTTTGCTGCAAGTCGGAAGACCGCAATCGAGGCGGCGAATGAAATATGCGAGGACCCGTCTCGCGACGGATCCCGAGACCTTAAATCCGAGTTTCTAAATCGCGAAGTGGAATGGCTCGAATTCAATTTCCGAGTTTTAAATGAAGCGACGGATCGTCGCACTCCTCTACTTGAGCGCGTCCGATTTCACGGAATTTATTCGTCGAATTTAGACGAGTTTTTTATGAAGCGAATCGGTAGCCTGCGCCACCAAGTAGAAGTTAGAAGCAAACGGATGGCTGGTGGAATGACGGCCGATGAGCAGCTTGCTACCATCCGAAAAATGGTACAAAGCCAGCAATCCAAACAAGCTGAGTCGTATCACAAAACATTGCGGCCTGAACTCAAAAAAAATGGAATTGAATTACTTGAATGGCGCGATTTGACGTCTACGGAACGTCTGATTGCAACTCGTTACTTCCGCCAAAATGTATTTCCGGTCTTGACGCCTTTGGCGGTCGATCCAGGATTGCCATTCCCTTTTATTTCCAGCCTATCGGTCAGCTTCGGCGTGACTCTCCGGCATCCTGATCGCGATGAAAAGCTTTTCGCTCGGATCAAGGTGCCGCGAATTTTTCCACAGTGGATAAAGCTGAAGCCCGATTCAACTGCAAACGAAGTTGACACTTTTGCCGGAAGCGCGCGCTTTGTCTCGCTCCTCGATGTTATTCATTTCAACTTGCGCGATCTTTTTCCAGACATGGAAATTCTAGATGTGATGCCGTTTCGAATTACTCGCAACGCCGAAGTCGAACGTGAGGAAGACGACGCTGAAGATCTTCTTGAAATGATTGCCGAGGAACTTAAACAGCGTCGCTTCGGTGAAGTCGTTCGACTCGAACACGGGCCGAACCCTGATCCTTGGATGCTTCGCTTTTTAACAGATGAACTCGAGCTCACCGAGGATGCTGTTTACGAAGTAAAAGGTTTGTTCGATTACACAGATTTAAAACCGGTTCTTGATCTGCCGTTACCACAGTTGAAATTTGAACCTTGGACCCCGCTCGTCCCGCCAAGATTGATGGACGAAAACGCGGATATTTTTGATTTGATTCGAGAAGAGGACCTGTTGGTTCATCACCCGTATGAAAGCTTCGGTGCAAGCGTCGAGCGGTTTATTCGGCAGGCGGTCGAGCAGCCAACTGTACTCGCAATCAAAATGACTCTTTACCGGACCGGCGATGATTCTCCGTTTATCCCGCTTTTGATTCGAGCTGCAGAACAGGGTAAACAGGTCGTGGTCTTGATCGAACTAAAGGCTCGCTTTGATGAGGCGCGGAATATTCATTGGGCCCAGCAGCTAGAAAACGCTGGAGTTCACGTTGTATATGGCGTCGTCGGTTTGAAAACGCATGCGAAGACGGCACTGGTAATACGTCAAGAGGCGAAAGGTGTTCAGTGCTACGTCCATTTGGGGACTGGAAATTACCACAAGCAGACGGCGAAGCTTTACACGGACATTGGCTATTTCACCGCGAAGTCGGCTTATACAGAGGACGTCGTCGAACTGTTTCATTTCCTCACGGGTCGAAGTTTAAAGCGCACTTATCACAAGCTTTTGGTCGCGCCGGCAGAGATGAAAGATGGGATTTTAGCTAGAATTCGCAAAGAAACTGAGTACGCGAAAGAAGGTAAGCCGGCTAGAATTATAGCTAAGTGCAATTCCCTCGAAGAACGTGACTTGGTTCGTGCCCTTTACGAGGCGTCGCAAGCGGGGGTTGAAATTGATCTTATTGTGCGAGGATTCTGTTGTCTTCGCCCTCGCGTAAAAAAGTTGAGTGAACGCATTCGCGTGATCTCAGTGATCGGACAATTTTTGGAGCATTCAAGAATTCTCTTTTTCTCTGGCGGTCATCAAAACCCATTGGATGGTGAGTTCTTAATTGGCTCTGCGGATCTCATGTACCGAAATCTTTTAGGTCGAATTGAAACTATGTCACCCATTGATAGTCCGTCGGCAAAAGAACGGCTTTGGGAACTGTTGGACACTTTACTTTCTGACCGAAGAACATCTTGGGAAATGCAATCGGATGGCACCTATGTGCAGTACCAACCACGGACAACCAGCGAGCAAGATGGCACGCATCAGCGATTGATGGCATCGACGCGTGCACGACATGCCGCCGAGCTAAATCTCCTTCAAGAGCGCCAACAAGATAGGCAGCCAGAGGGATGATACTTATCTACGTGCGACATGGAATAGCAATGGAACGAGACGAGTTCGCTCGCCATTGTATTGAGTACGGAATCGAAGGCGACGACGAGCAGCGTCCTCTTACTGCAGAGGGAAAACGCAAAACCAAGCGGGCTGCTATGGGCTTAGCTCGCGCGCTAGATTCACTGCTCATGGCAGGCGCAAGTCCGTCTCGAGCGTTACAGATTAGACCGTTGATTTTGACAAGCCCATTGCTTCGCGCTCGGCAAACCGCTTCGATACTTAACAAGACGCTGGAGAAAACTGGAATTCGCGGAAAATCGAAATTGCCATTGATCGCCGCCTCACTCTCGCCAAACTCAGATCCTCAAGCATTCCGTGATTTTCTCTACGCACACCTACATTCCGACCGTTCGCATAGGGTTCATTCGAGTACGGTCGTCATCGCTGTCGGTCATGAACCCTACTTGGGACGAAGCGTATGTTGGTGGATGATGGGCGAAGCGAAAGCACGTTTTCCACTAAAAAAGGGTGCAGCGACTTGTCTCGAAATCGGCGCTGCCATGGCGCCTGGAGAAGCACGCCTTTTGTGGGCGCTACCGCCTTGGGCGCTGCGAGCTCTAGAAAAAGGCTCAACTCGCTAAAAAAGCTTCAAATGAGGCTTTCGAGTAGACCGTCCCGGAGGCCCACAAACGGCACGTTTAGCGTGTCGGTTGGAATTGACTCCATGACTGCCAAAGTAACGAGCGCTGCGGGAACTACGACGTCCGCGCGATCGTTTTTAAGCCTAAGGTAATGCATACGTTCTTTGACGGTGATCGAAGCTAGGTGATCTGTCAGTTCAGAAAGCTCATCGAAGGTCATCGAATAAATGGAAGTTTTCGAAAGTAAGGCAACTCTTAACTTTCCCAGGCATTCAAAGTTGCCGCCAGTGCCAATCGCAAAATCGATGGATTTGGTTCTCAGGTGCTCTCTTAAGAAAGCCCGCACGGGTTTAAATGATTCTTCGATGATTTCTGGAAGGTGCTTTTCTTTAAGCCCTTTTGCTTCCAGTGCTTCTAGTAAGCGAACGGTTCCCAGAGGGAATGTCTGAGTGGCGCGAATTTTTCGATCCTCGGCGATTGTTAGTTCGACGCTTCCGCCGCCAATATCAATCAAAACGGCCCGTGCGCCTTCTAGATCTACACGTTTTGAAACGGCCGAAAAAATTAGTCGCCCTTCTTCGAATCCGTCGATGACCTGAATCTGAAGCCCGGAAATCTTTAAGACTTCAGCAACAACTGCATCGCGATTGCGTGCTTCTCGCATCGCCGACGTACCAACTGCGCGGACTTGTTTGACCTCGTGCTCTTTTATGAATCGGCGAAACTTAATGAACGTTTCAAGGGTGCGTTCGATGGATTTTTTCGAAATTTCGCCGCTAGAAAAGGTGTCTTTTCCAAGCCGAACACCCTCACGAAACTTTTTTAGAACTTTGATTTCGCCTTTTTCGTCGATTTCCCCGATAACTAGTCGGATCGCGTTGGAGCCCACGTCGATTGCGGCAATGCGACTGCCCGGCTGAAGTCGAGGTTTCGTGTTTGCATTTGGCGTAGTTAGCGTTAGCGACGAGATGGTCATACGTCATAATAGCGTTGAACCGGCCATGAAAATCAAGACCTAACAGATCTCAAACCTTAGACTGACAAACTCTCTGGCAATTTGAGTGCACCATAGATCCATAACTTCGGGGAGGTGACAGATGATTTTGGCAGACTTGCATGTTCACTCGACCTTTAGCGATGGAAAGCTAACAGTATCTCAACTTGTCGATTTCTACGGCAGTCGCGGCTTTGGCTGCATTGCAATCACCGATCATATTTGCGAGAGAAAAAGTTTTCTTGGGTTCGCCGCTGACGCTCTTAAATATAGCGTCAATGAAAATCAATTTGATACTTACATTGGGACAATCGAAGAAGAGGCCAAGCGCGCCTGGCGCGAATATAAAATGCAGGTCTTGCCGGGTTTTGAGTTGTCAAAGAACTCCTGGTCTCATCATCGTTCGGCTCACGTTATCGGCATTGGCGTAAAGAAGTGGTTAGGGGCCGAGCTTCCAATCCAAACAATGACTCGCGAGCTTCGCTCTCAAGGAGCGATCACGATCGCAGCACACCCTGTATTTACTGGCGTCTTAGAGCCTCAAACCCTTCATCTTTGGCACAATCGAGAAACGTTAGCTTTAGAGTTTGACGCCTGGGAAGTCGCCAGTGGGCGCCACTTTTTTAACCAGGTTTTCAATTCCGGATTGCCGTTGATTGCCTCAAGCGATTTGCATCATCCGAAACAAATTCACTCCTGGAAGTCGTTGCTAAAAGTTCGTCGAGGAGAATCTTCATCAGAAGCTGTTCTTGATGCTGTCCGCGAGCAAAAACTCGAATTTGGTTTCTGGAATGAGGCGCGCGGTCAGATCGAATCGACTGGCGCAACTTGTCAACCCGTGATGACGCCACTTTCCTGAGGTTCTATATGCCAGATCAAACCAGAATCGAAAAATGAACTGCAGCGGCCGGAGGCCTTATGAATGAAGTGTCACTGAAATCCTCGAAGAAGTCTGTCGTCCGGTTGCTTCTTACGGCCGCATTCCTGTCGGGAGTTGTTACCGTCGGAACATCGGAAAGGGCGCACGCCACAAAGCTTTTGATGACTGGTGCGGGTTCGACATTTATCAATCCGCTTTTTTCGAAATGGTTCTCTGAATACAATAAGAAGTATCCAGGCGTTGAAATTAACTACCAGTCTATCGGCTCCGGTGGCGGGATCAAGCAGCTGCAAAAGCGAACCATCAATTTTGCTGCGAGCGACGTGCCCATGAGTGAAAAAGAAATGGCTGATGCCGGCGCACAGGTCCTCCATTTTCCAGTCGCGATTGGCGCCGTAGTCCTATCGTTCAATCTTCCAGGCGTTGCATCCGGATTGAAGCTCGACGGAGCGGCCGTGTCCGCAATAGTCAGAGGTCAGATCAAGAAATGGGATGATCCTAAAATCAAAGCCTTGAATCCAGGCATTGCGCTGCCGTCGAAGGCCTTGGTTTTTGTTTATCGTTCGGATTCTTCGGGCACAACCGGAGTCTTCACAGATTACCTCAGCAAAGTTGACCCGAGTTTCGCCAAAGAGGTCGGTGTAGGGAAAGCATTGAAATGGCCGACGGGTCTCGGTGGCAAGGGCAATGAGGGAGTTACCGCTAACATAAAAAATACCGAGGGTGCGATCGGCTACGTCGAGTTGACTTACGCGCTAAATGAAAAACTACCAATGGCTGCTATTAAAAATCAGTCTGGCGTTTTCGCTACAGCCAATCTTTCATCGGTTACCGAAGCGGCAGCCCAATCGCTCAAGATGATTCCCGCGGATTTTATAGTTTCGCTCACCAACGCGGCGGGAACTAAAACTTATCCGATCGCTTCTTTCACTTACCTTTTAGCGTTTGAGAAAACGGCGAAGCCCGCTGGCGATGAACTGGTGAAGCTGATGAATTGGGCATTAGATCATGGCCAGGCATATGCTGCGCCATTGGGATATGCGCCATTGCCAAAAGCGCTGGTCGCCAGAATGCGCGGAAAAGTCGGATCGATCGCAGCTCCTTAAATTCTATTGCACTAAGTCTTGGCGCTTCAGCACTTTGCAGACTTTCGAAAATACTGAGTCCAACATGGGCTCGGTCAGTCTTCTTGTATTAGTGTTTTGTCGTGACGGGTGGTAGCTGCCAATCAGGTGGCGAGTGATTCCCGCCCGATCTCCAAATTCAAAGTGAGCGAGGTGAGAGAATTTGGGCCTCGGCTTGGGCATCTTGCAGGCCCACGTGATTTCGTTTTCAATCGCAGTAAGAGTGCTGTTCCAAGCGATTTGGCCAAGCGCAACAATCACACGAGCATCGGATTTTAGAATACTGCTCTCGAGATATGGCCTGCAGTTTTCGATTTCATTTGGATTCGGTCGATTATCCGGGGGTGCGCAATGGGCGACAGCAGTGATAACAGAATCGATCAATTTATTATCGTCTTTCGATTCAAAGCCAGTCGTTTTGGCAAAGCCGGCCTTGTGAAGCGCGCGATAAAGCCACTTCCCCGAGTCGTCGCCGGTAAACATTCGTCCAGTGCGGTTGGCCCCGTGCGCCGCTGGTGCAAGTCCCACAATCAATAGCTTTGCGGGGTATTCGCCGAAATCGGGTACGGGCTTCATCCAATAGCGCTCGTTCGTAAATGCTTTGCGCTTAAGCACGGCGCCTCGTCCGACGGCTTCGCAATGTTTGCGAAGTCGAGGGCACCGAGTACATTTCGTTATGTCGGATGGAGTTGGGCCAGTCGACATTGTCAAAAATCAGTTGCCGATTTTCCGGTTCCGATTCCGGTAGGTCCGACTCGACCGAGTTCAATAGCGTCTAGGTGTTCCATCAGCTGATTCTTGATGTCCTGAAGATTTGATTTATCGACCTTCAAAAGGAATGTGCCGAATGGGTAGATGGCGATCGCGATCCCTTTTGAGCAAAAATCCAAACAAGCCGAACCATTCACTCGGCATTTAACCGCGTCGTCGGGCGAATATGATGCTGCGGAATTTCGTTTTGCAACTTCGTCCTTCAGCCATTCTTTGAGTTCCGCTCGAACATCTTCCGCGCCCAAGGGGCCACAGGATCTTTTTTCGATATTGGCGCGCGTATTTGTACAAACAAGAACGTGAAGATCGTACGGACTAGTTTTCGTTTCCATAGCTTTTTCTCTTTTCAGTCTAGTTCCAAAATGGGCGGTGCCATTTTCGTTCTCGCAACGCGACGACGGCGCTCAGATCTGTTTTAATTTCACTTGCGCTAGCACAGTTTTCGCATCACCATCAAGACATACACCAAGGGACCGCTTTTAAACACGAAGTTTGAAAGCTGGGTTTAAAAGCTGGGTTTAAGTGACTCGGCTAAAAGCCTGACGGTAAAGCGCCGGCCCGGTGAATCTTACGAAAGGGGGACTGACATGATTATTTCCAACAAGCACCTTACTGAGAGCTGTGGCCTCATCCGCGAGACTGCAACAGATGTGGTCCCTCGAATGCTACTTGGCGATCTCGTCAAGTAATGGTCGTTGCAGCCGCAAATATCGAAACTTTCAAATTCGAAAAATAAAAGAGCAAGTGTAGCGCCTTGATTTTTTTGTTCCCGGTACCGAGGCAGGGTTTACCGAGTTCACGTGTCTGACCAAGTTTCGTTTTTTTTTAGCTCACCCATATCACAAACAAAAATCAGGCGTTCGCTAACGGTTAGCGCACGCCGACTAACTTAATTAAATATAGGTAATAAAATGTATAAAAAATTAACACAAGAAAATCGATGGTGGACGAATCAGGTGTCCACCGCTTCAAAAAAGCAGACCGAGTTCAAATTGGTAACTGCTAACCATGGAACTTCGAAGATCAACGGCGCCGCTGCTTCGCTTGCGGTGCGCGCGATCCGCTTCGTTGGCTGGTTGACGGCTGCATGGGCGTGGGCATTCACTGCCGAGCTCATTAGAAAAGTGGGCGGAGGAAAAAGGCCATTGAAGCGTCACGAGTTTGAGTCCAACGAACTCAAGCGAGGTAGCTTCGGCGATGTCTTCTAACTTCATCATCCATCGAAAAAATCTCTCGGAGCTGTGGAGCGCGCTTAGGCTTGGCATAAGCGCGACCCACAGCCTCCGTGTTTCCTTTTCGCAATCGCGATCAGAACCCTGAAATTAAGTAAGTCTCACAACTGACCTCTTAGACGCGCAGCCCCAATATGGTACCAGTAGGACGGCCGTTTTTCGTCACCCGTAGGTGGTGTCAAAAAGGGTTGGCTCGGTCGTTGCCTAGCAGCTTCTCGAGATCTGGGTCTTAGCGAGTGAAGGGCTAAAGAGTGAACAAGCAGCCGCAATCACAAATCGAAAGCGAAAGTTTCCGCCAAGAAAGCGGTCGCTTGGGCTTTTCGACGGCCGCACTCTTTATTGCCTTTGTTCTGTTATTCGCGCTTCTTTCTAATCTAATTGCATCAACGGCCAACGCTCAAGCGGCCGCCTTAGCAAACGACCCAGCCACACTGGCTGCATCTGCTGACGAGTCGGGAAATCAAAGTCCATTTGCCTATAGCGGACAATTTATCTTCGAGACGACAAGAACGGCCGACGAAGCCGAACCGATTTCGTATACGGGATGGTACCAAGCTACGGCTTCTGCCACCCACAAAAAGTCTGCCCTCACAGGAACCGCCCGCTTGGGTTACACCCGCGAGTATTCGTATCAGCGCGACGACGGAAGCAATGGTGCCTTTGATAACCCAGGTTTATCAGTGGCCAAGAGCTTTCGCAGTGGCAAGGACTTCGAAACTAACCTTTTGGATTCCGTTTCTGTAGCTCTTAGTGGTGCGATCGGTGCGAACGATGAATCTCGGCGGCGCACGTTTTTATGGTCAAATGGTGTCAGCGTCACAGGTGCGAAGGCGATTGGGCGGTTCAATCTCCGTCAGTCGTTTGGTTACACGCATTCCTTTTTTGAATACGATATTCGCGACAACGGAGTCGTAAATTCACCGGACAGCGTTCGCAGCGTATCGATGCTATTTTATTCCGTGAATGATCGCGTGTCATTGGGCGGAAGCTTTACCTATGGATATTCGATCAGCTTCCAAGGCGTCGGCCGAGCTACGACTATGGCTCAGGTCAGCGCTGACTATTCTTTTTCGGACAGAATCTCGGCCTCTATTGGAGTTGCGTCAGAGCGCGGAACTTTAGAGCCCGACGGCCAAACCAATCGTATCCGCATTTATGCGCCCGAGGCGGCGCAATATTTCGCGGATCTGATTATTTCGCTGTAAGTGATTTTTCGAAAAATTTTAAAGTTAGTGACCGACAACAGGAAAGGGGCCGTTATGCAGGCTCTACGAAGTGAACAGGATTCGAAAATGGTTGGCAACTTCAAGCAGATCGCCGTGCTTGCGACAGCGATACTCGCTTTGGGTCTTTCGGCCTGTACGAAGTCCAAAGAGACCAAATCAATGGTCAGTCCCGACGCTTACGTTTCGAAGTCTGACTTCGAAGGAAAGACATTTTCTCTCGTACGCGGAATCGAAGAAGCGGATTCAAACAACGTTGTTGGCGCGATCCCGGGGTTTTCACAAGACTATGGCTTCGTCACAGTTCGAATTACCGAGACCGAACTTCAGCTGATCGAAGTGTTCAATCCGCAAAATAAGTTGGCAACCCAGTCCATCGTCGCGTCATACGCTATAAAAGATCATTTCGACATTCAGCGCGAAGAAAACGACTTTAAAGAGACGACGCACAAAATTGTTGAGAACCGCGAGAAACCGTGGAATTTGCGCCAGTTTATGCGTGTTGATTTTAGTCGTCCGACGAACGAGAAGTCGAAGCTTTCGTCATCGACCGATGACAATTCAGCACCAACAGAGAACGTCGTCCAGCTTTCCGATATGAAGAAAGAAGCCGATGGTCACATGTCTTGGCTGACAGAATTTTCTGCCGCTGGTGGCTCATTCTGGTGGGGAGTAGAAAGCAATTCTCGTGTTGTTGCTCGGACTCACCTCATGCCAATTAAGCAAAGCGACTTTCAGCGCATTAATTACCGAGAAAAAGACTTTCAAAAATTTGGCTATTTCTATACTCGGCAAAGTTTCGAAAACCCAGAAAAGGGTTTTCTTGATTCTGAACTGGAAGACAATACCTTTGCGATTGTCCACAATGTTTGCGAACCCGGGCGCACAGACAACGCGGGTAAGCCACTTTCTTGTTCGACGAACAAGATTGTTTGGCACCTTTCGAAGGGCTATGCCGAAAAGTACAAGGATGTCACTCGTCGCGCTGTTCGCGAGTGGAACGACGCATTTAAAAAGAGCTTAGGTCGTTCTGATGATGTCGTAGTCTTGGATGAATCTAAAGAAGTAGACATGGTTGATCCGCGTTACAACACTTTGGCCTATTATGGTGCGAAATCACCGGGTGGCTTATTGGGTGTTGCACAGTGGGCTTCTAACCCGGTCACAGGTCAGATTCTGGCCGCGCGAGCGACCGTTTACGAGGATGGGATTCGCGGAACACTTGGGTGGGTCGACGATATCATCACTTTAATTTTAAATGATGAAGAAGTCCGGAAAATGTTTTTGGCAACGGACGAGGAAACCCAGGAGCGTCTTGCGAAGCTTTTCTCAAGCACGGGCGGATTTAAGGTTCAAGAGGATGTCCAAAAGCTTCGCATGAGCATGGGGCTGCCGGCACAGCCAGCAGAAAAGAAATCTGCTTCTTCGTTTCGCGCATCCGAAGTCAAACGTTCGCCATTCCAATCTCCCCGTTACCGCAAGGAAATGGCGCAGAAACTTTCTGAGCCCGTCGGCAGATCTCTTGCCAAAAAAGAAGCGCTCATGAAAAAGGCGCCAGAGCTATTCGCTACTGCTGAGCTTGATCGTATTGGTGGATCGATTGGAAGCTTTGATGATGCGTTTGGACTCTTGGGAGCAAAACGTGCCTCGAAAAGTCGTCTGCCTCCTATGAACGGTTTAGAGAACCTTCACGATGTCGGAAACAGCCTTCGTGAGGAACGAGCTCGAATGATTAATCAAGCTCATTCCGGCGTTCACGGCGCAGAACTAGTTGAAGAGGCGGCGCTTCGATATATTCGCAAGATTTTAGCGAAGTATCCGAACGTCAATGACTTCAAAACACAAGCTTCAGCTATAAAAAATGAAGTTGATGTCATGACCTTCTACACGACGATGCTCCACGAAATGGGACATACGTTTGGTCTTCGTCACAATTTTCATGGCTCGGCCGACGCTCCTCATTACCATCCCGAGTATCACCGTTTGACGAAACAAATGGAGCAAGAGGCTTCGTTGCCGCCTGACCAAAAGACGGTGACGCCTTATGATCTTCACCCTTACATGTTCTCTTCGATCATGGACTACGGCGGCGACTTCTACTCTCAAGTTGGCGGCCTCGGACCTTACGATGTTGCAGCGATCAAGTATGGCTACAATCGATCGATTGATAAAGAGCAAGATCAGGTTGTTAAAGCCGGATTCAAGTTCTGTACGGACCACCAAGTTAACGATTCGATTCTTTGTCGCCGATTTGATAAAGGGCGAAACGTTTCTGAAATCACGTTTAACTTGATCGAGGATTATCACCAGAATTGGATACTGTCGCATTTCCGCCGTGATCGCGCGACGTTTGAACGCCGGGCACGATCGTACCCGATGGCAGCATTGACGCGTTATTTCGTGCCTGTCCGCCAGGTCATGGATGAATTCCTTTACTCATTGATCGACGCGAAAGATGTCGCGGCTGGTGAAAATGAATGCGGAATGGAGCACTGGAAAAAATCTGTAGATGCAGGCGAAATCGTTAACGTCTGTGATCCACTCCAGGCGGAACTTGCGGGCGTGGACGCTACCAATATTGCAACTTTTGAAGCGGGTCTCTTTGGTAAAAACGGACCGTTAAAGAATCCTATGGAGTACACTCCCTACGGTTTGGCTGATTTGGTCTTTGCAAACTCGATCGCAAAGCAATTCTTCACAGAAGTGCTTGGTTCGACAGAGCCGGGAACTTATCTTGCCGAGCCGACAGGTTCAGGTCAGTTTGCACTGCAGGCACTGCCTGAAGGTGGAAACATGGACGAGCACCTCGCGGAATTCGCGAGCGCGCGCGGTCTTCCAACGACACCAGAATTCATTGGTCAGCTCAAAAGTTTTGTTGGCCGAATTGAAGTAGGTAGATACGGAAAGCCGTTCGTTTCTGAATCGGACGAATCGGGCCCTTTTGTTCGACAAAAAAATATCGGTTCTTTCTGGGATAAGTACGCAGCGATGATTGCCCTTGGCCTCAAAGACATCGGTGTTGAGAAGTATTACCGTCGTTCAATGACTGGCAATGCGTACGCTTATCCGCACACGATGGAATTTGCGCGAACGTCGATAAAAGCCATGATTACGCAAAAGGATCGAATTTTGACGATCCCGTTCAAGACTCCACGAGGTATTGTACCAGCGACCGTCGAGCCATCTTTAAACTTAGATGTGAAGTCGATAGGGACGATCACAGCACTTGTCGATTTCGTATCTGATTCGGATGAATCGATCGCGGATTCACTTCGAGTTTGCTCTGTGAACGAACTTGGATGTCGTGCCGGTTTTAACCAAAAAACCGTGGAATTTACGACTACTAGTGGCCAAGATGTATTCCGAACGGTCCAGACGTTGAAGAATGACTCGATCGCGTTTGATCTTCTCACGGAGGCTGCAGTTCTGGATAAGGACCGGAAAAACTGGGTTCAGAAGCAACAGAAGGCTTCGGATACAATTGCTACGAACCTGATGAAGATAAATGACCTAAAAACAGCTCGTCCGCTAGTTCAAAAGGCTCTTCAGGATTTAGAAATTAAGGAATTGAACGATTTGCTTCCTGCAGTATTTTCCGACGAAACAACAGAGTTATCGATGTGGAGGCTTGCTAATTTGGCAGCAGCCAACGCAGAAGACATTCCGTTGTTCCAAACCATGTTTCTAACTCAGAAGGCAGGCGGAGATGTGGCTGCAATAATGCAGGTGCTTGAAAAAACGGTGAAGGATCTTGATCCAAACGATGAGTGTACTGAGCCTGTTCCTGCTCCAGAACCAGCTGGCGCACCGGGCCTCGGTCTGTTGCCAACAATAGTTGGACTAAGCGGAGAAGGGGAGAGTCCGGCCATAAACCCACCCGGCAACTCGAGTGGACCGGTTGCAACCGAGCCTGTAACTCCAGTGGATCCTGAACGCTGCGCTCCGATTTTCGCCCGCCGTAAACAAGTTGTAGCTGCTACTAAGGAACTGGGTAGTTTTGTGAAAGAGGTTGGCGGAGTCATTAGCGATTCGATTCAAATTCGAGTTGCACCACTTCGAGTAAAGCGGGCGACGGATGAGCTCGCTCGCGCAGAAGCGAGTATTCGGTTGATCCGTCGGGTCTTAAAGGCGACGGGCCTCGAGTAAGAGTTTAAAAAATATAGTTTAGGGGGGAATGAGAGTTCTCGTTCCTTTGAGCGGGAGGATTGAATCCTCCCGTTCTTTTTTTATTCGGGCTATACTTCCGCGAGTTGGCAATTCATGAAAAGAGAGTGGGGAAACGATGAAAATCTCTGGCGCGCGGGTTTTGGTAACGGGCGGTAACCGAGGAATTGGACTGGCACTCGCGGAAGCGTTCAAGAGCGCCGGCGCGGAAGTGACTGTTGGAGTTCGTGACCCGTCCCTGGTCAAAGGTTTCAAGGCGCTCGAACTAGATTTGGGATCACGGGGCTCGATTGAATCTGCTCTGCCTGATATTTTAAAATGTGAGTTTGATATTCTGGTCAACAATGCAGGCTTGTTGACTGGCGGATTGTTGGAAGATCAGCCGCTCGACGAGATCTATGCAATGTACCAAGTGAATCTGGTTGGACTCACGCATCTCACTCGCGCAGTTCTACCTGGAATGGTGGCAAGAGGTCGGGGAAAAATAATTAACAACTCGAGCGTTTCGGGCGTCATGAATTTTCCAATGGCGTCGACCTATTCAGCGGCAAAGACCGGAGTGATTGCATTGTCGGCCTGTCTAAACGCAGAGCTCAGTGGAACCGGTGTTTCTGCTCTGGTGATGGTCACTCCGGGAGTAAAAACGCGGATGTTTGATGAGATTCCAAAAAAGTACGGAGCAAAAATGGATCTCGCCCTTTTAGAAGGTGCCATTCGTCCAGAAGATTGGGCTGCAAAAGTCATTGAGGCGGTTCTGGATGATCGCGATATTTTACTTCCGTCCGGATCGACACGCGTTGGTCTTCTGCTGGCGCGCTATACTCCGAAGGCCTTCAACGCGTTTGTTGGGACCAAATTTCAACGATCAGGTGGGTAGGATCGTCGCTCCTACTCCTCAGTGACTCATCATCTAGACTTCCGTCCTGCCGGCTTTTTCTTGTCGCCGCGATATATATACCGCGACAATACACCTTATGGATTTGAACGGCCTCATCAGGCTCATCTTTGCTAAGAACGATCTCTTACTTGGGATATCGATCTCGCTACTTTTAATTGTTACGGTTTTGATGTTGATTCGATCGGTGATGGAAGATCGCCAGAGCGAAAAACGTGGTGGTTCGGCGGATCTCGATCCCAAAGCGTTGAACAATGCAATTGAAGGAGCGATGAAGAAAGTTCTGGCCGACAAAGGCATCCAGGGTGCCATCGGCGCGGCGGCTGGCGCTAGCAGTCAAGCGGGTGCTCAAAGTGGTGAAGGTTCGGGGTTTACTGCCGATGCTTTGGAACTGAAAAAAGCATTGAGCGAAAAAGAAGCGAAAATTTCTGCGTTGATGAGCGATCTCGATGCTCTGAAGGTTCAAATGGAGTCTTCGACTTCGGTTTCTCCAAATGGAGGGCCAGCTGCAGAAGGCGCTGATATCGGCGCACTTCAAGCAAAGCTTGCAGAGCTTCAGGCAAAGCTTGCCGAGTATGAGATTATTGAAGACGACATTGCCGATCTCTCGCTGTTCAAAGAAGAAAATAAAAAATTGAAGGCCGAACTTGCGACCCTAAAGGCCGCTGTGGAAACCGCGCAAACCCAAGTGCACGCCGCAAATGTATCAGTTGAAGCTGCGCCCCGGACCGATGCCCCAGTAAAGGATCCTGTTCAGATCGCTCAAGCTGCAGTAACTGCAAGACCACCGGCGGAAGAATTTAAATTAGATGAAAATGATGCGGTGATGGGCGAGTTTGCGCAGGCTTTGGCGGGTCAAGTTCCGATCGCACCCAAAGCCGAAACATCGTTCGAAAAGGACTTGGTCGTATCCTCGGATTTAGCGCTTTCAGATCCTCAAGCCGCAATCGATGCGTTGCTCGCAGAGGGCTTTCCTGAACTCGACGAACCTAAGCCGCAAGAAGTTGCTGATCCGACAGTTGATGTAGAAACTACGGCTGATGTTGAACCAGAGCCAGAAGCAGCGGTTGATGAGTTTGCTGCAGCACTCGAGAGCGGAAACGACCCCTTTGCTGGCGATCTCGATACGGGAAAAATCCAAGCAGAAGTTTCCAAACTTGCCGCAGAGTTGGCAAGTATGGCGGCTTTGGCAGATACCGATAGCTCGGTCCTGGATGATCAGCTAGACACAGAAAAGCTTATGGCCGAAATGGGAATGGCTGATGCCGACGTCGAGAAGCCGCAGATCGTTGAATCTGGAGCGCCGGAGCAAAAGCCTTCCGCGAAAACAGCTAGTAGTTCGATTCAAATGGAAGATGACTTGCTTGCAGAATTTAAGGATATGGACTTTCAATCGGCTAAAAACCCGAAGGGGTCTTGAACATGGTATCTATTCGTTTTTTGGTTTTGGCAATCGCGGTTCTAGTTGTTTCGATAAACGCGAATGCCGCAATTAAGAGTCGTGGTTCGATTGACGGACAAGCGATTGACAAAGAAATAAAGGCGTCTATGCGCCAAACGTTGTTGGCATTGGATCTGCCGTTTGCGAATCGTATTGCATCTTTGCGATCACAGGGACCAGCTGGCTACAAAAATCTGCGCTCTATCATGTTCGACCCTGAAAGCAAGATAGATGCTCGATGGCGATCCACGATGGCAGTCGGTCGGCTAGGTGGACGCTTGAGCTTGCCAGAACTTGAGCGAGCGTCGAAAGCGGATGTGTGGGAACTTCGAAGTGCGGCTTTGATTGCGGTTTCTCGAATCGACCGCCGCACAGCTTCGGTTTGGGCGAGAAGGCTTCTCAAAGACAAGGCACTTCTTGTGCGGTTGACAGCAGTCGAGACCCTCGAGGGTATTCAAGACCGCGCAGCCGTCGCGGACCTTTGGGCGCAATTGGACAATCGACAAAACTTCAAACGTAATCGCAGTTTGTTTATCCGTCGGCGGATCGTCGAGGCATTGACCAGGTTAGAGTCGCCCGAATCATCGGCGCGATTTGCATCGCTGTTAGACGAAGATGATCCACAGATTTTAAATTCCGCTATCACAGCGTTAGAAAAACTAACCGGTCAAACAATGGGTAAGCCAACCGACCCATTAGCCCGCCGCCGCGCCCTCTGGCAGCAATGGCAAATGTCGCGCGGATGAACCCGCGCGCTAAGTAACCAGTCGCGCGGATGAACCCGCGCGCTTAGTAACCAGGTCGCGCGGATGAACCCGCGCGCTTAGCTCCCGCTTAAGGGGCTGAGGGATCTTGAGTCTTCTTGTTGGCTTTTTCGTTGGCCTTGCCAATCGCGCGCGCCAGCTGCAGTTCGCGGCCGATTCGATACAAGATGACCTGCTCTTCCAGACCATCGCTTTTCTGTGAAACGGGTTCCGAGAAAAAATCCCGAAGCACTTCTGGTCGCTTAGTGACTTGAACTTTAATTGCTGGTTTTTCTTCCGATCGACCTCGCACGAGGCGAACCAAAATGCGGTATCGGTAGCCAGGGGAAAACGCGTTTGATTCGTGCGGGCCGCGGAAGCGAGCTTCGCCTTTGATGTAATCTGTTTCGAAAATTCCTGCTTCCGTGTTGTCGACTTTCTGCGGGTAGCGAATCATGGATTGCTTGAGAGCAATTTCAACATCTTCGTAGTTCGCATAGAAAACGCGCGAGTAGGGACCACCGCTGCTTTTTCGTTCTTCTAGTCTTTCCGTTGCTGTGGTGCAGCCGATAAGGCCCAAAGAAAGACCTGCGGCCAGAGAAAATGAAACCAGAGAAAATGAAACCAGAGAAAATGAAACCAGAGAAAATGAAACCAGGGATCTTGAAAGAAGAGCCGAACAAACCGTTCGGCTCTTTAACGTCCGACACGATGATCGACTAAAGATCAACGGCGCTCTTTGAGATGTGCGACAGTCCATCGACGATACTTGGTCCAAGATTTACACCTGATCCTTTCGCTGATGCGCCAAAGAGGACCTCCCATCGGTGTGAACCGGAAATGGGAGCACCCATTTCTGGCAGCTCCATCGTCGAGCTCCAGCCGGCAGCGTAGATGTCCCAAACTGGAGACTTCTTATCGAGCTGCGTTTTGCCAGATGTGACTCGGTCGACTTTGCTTAGGGTCGCATAGGTCGCAGCTGGAGTCACGGAAGCAACGGAAGCCTTCGGCGGATTAAGGCCCAGAGTCGAGCCCTTAGCTGTTGGTGCTTTAGGAAGCTCAAGGAAGTCAAGAGTCGTCGTAGCTCCGTTCGGCGCAATGACTGCAGAAAGTGCATCAGCCGCAGCACCAGAACTTGGTGCGTTCGTTTCACGAAGCGCACCAACCACAAGGCCCGCCGCACCTTTTGGAGTTACAAGCTTTCGAGTTTCCGATGGGTTCAGTTTTTTGACATCTGTTGGATAGAGAAGTCCTGCATTGTAGGCCACTGCAACGGCCAGAACAGTTTGGCTCGATGGAAATCTTGGGGCCGTTACACTCAGTTGGTCGTCAAATTTTGTGGCGGCAATAGAAAGATCTTGGCTTGTCGATGGGCTTGAAAGCGAGATGTCTTTGATCGATGCACTTTTGAATTCGAAATAATTCAAAACGTCGAAAAATGATTTTCCACCGCGAAGGTCATCAACCACTTCTTCCAATGGAAATCGCGCGTGCGCGGCAACCATTTTCCAAGTGCGAGGTTCTGGCAAATAACTTCTGAAGATCGGTTTGTCTAAAGTGATCGTAAAGAAATAACGCTCTTCTTGTTTTGGAATTGAGATATTGCTTGGAATGTCGATCGCTTGTCCCATGATTGTCATAGTGTCGAACTCAAGGCTTACGAGATCCGTGATTTGCAGCGATGCTAGCTGATCGCGGCGAAGGGCCGGAAACACGATTCCAACGTCGACCCAGCCGTCTTTTACAAGATTTTTGAATCCTGTAGTCTTTCCTTTGAGCTCCATTTTTTGATTTGCGACATTGCGACGAAGTTGAAGTGCAGACGCCGTAGGCATTTGCCCCATCCAAGTTGCGCGAATAAAACCCGCTGCTTCGACCGTCACAGGTTGCGCGTCCGTCCACGCTTTAGGCAGTGCAATTTTTCCGTCAGTATCCGTGGTCAAAATGTTGCCCGGAAAAGGGACATTTTCACGAAGACCGATCATGACCTTTGCTTGCGAAAGAGGCGCGCCGGAAGCGTCACCGATGACCAGATGGCCTGCAAGGGGTTGCATAACGATGGCCGCGTCCGAGTTCACTTTCGAAGTGAAGACACTTGGACCTTTTGAACATCCTGCTGCTGAAATAAGCAATGCCAGAGCGACCCATAAAGACGTTGCGCGTACATCCGACTTATTCGCTTTTTGATTTCGGTTCCTTGAAAAAATTGACATATATCCCCTCCGTTTGCTGACTGGGATATCCGACCTAAAGCTGAAAATAGTGTCAATTCTACATAGATGAATGGCGCAAGTGGTCGAGGATGCTTAAATCGAGAGCGATCGAAGGTATTTTAGGCGCAGGTCGGTGTGTTCGAGCCGGCACTGATAAACCAAGAGATCATGCCCCTGGCTCCCGAGCATTTCGGCACCTTTTAGGAGGCAATCGACTTCCCGAAACCCGGTCCAAGCCGTCTGCGACTTTTCAAGTCGAGCGCGAGTGGCCGTTAACGTTTCGGGTGAGCGAACACTATGATCTACGGCTCCCACTTTGGTGATAAGCTGGCTGTAAACAGTTTTGAGATCCGCCTCTAGAATGGCGAGCTTCGTAAGGGCGCATTCCGCGTACTCGCCTATGTTTGAGTCTGTGCAATCTGCTTCGCCAGCATCCGCAGAAATTGCAGATAAGGCGATCAATGCAAGAGCCACCGCCGTGCGGATGATTTTCAAAGTCGTCATTTTTAAGTCGGCCTTTCGGGGAGAAGTAGAGGACTGGTATTCAATTTCCGGCGCACTTCTAAATCGATCGAAGACCCACGGTCATGTTGGCCGTCTTCTTTTAACGCCAATTGTTCAATAGAAAATCTAATGGGATTAGCTTTGATTTGCGCATACTTGCCGGGCAGTAAGTTTAGAGTTTGTCACAAACTTTGACACCTTCCTCCTGCCATCGTCGGTGGCTTACGTCAGTGGACGTTCGTCGATTGACCCTGCAAAGTTGTCATGAAGGGGACCGAAATCTGTCGCTTGACGGGGCCGAAGGTTTTTTCTAGGTTGGGCCCTCTACTTTGGCCGTGGTGGGGTAGCTCAGCTGGTTAGAGCAACGGAATCATAATCCGTAGGTCGGCGGTTCAAGTCCGCCTCTCACTACCATTTTAAAACCAATCCGCGAGGATTGGTTTTTTTTTGCCGTCATTAGAATACCTTTCTGACCGGCCCTTAGGCCTGGATCAAGCTATTGCGCTCAAATTTCAGTGCTTAGTTGAGAAAAGCCGATAGAGCTTCATGAGCTGGCGGGCCATGTTCATCTGTCTTTTGCTGATTTTTAACTCGGCGGTCTGTTGGGCCGACGGGGCGCATTTCTTTTCAAATGGTGATGTCGTAATCAGTGAGCTTTTTGGAGCGGAATTTAGCGAATCATCTCGCACCGACTCAGCCAACTGGATGAAATCCAATGCGGGAGTTCGAAGCAGTGTCACTCAAAACAAAAGAGACCTTGATTCTCCAAACGAAGAAATGAAGCGCAAACTTGATGCGGAGGCTGTGAATGTTCAATTGCGTCGGCAATCGCTGAACCTGATCGGCATGGAAATGGGCAACTCTGATCGCGCGATCTATTACCCCTTTGGTGGCGCCGATTCGCAGTCACCGTTTTTACTTCAGCCGGCAGTTACAGATGTATTCCTACAGACCGCCGATGATTTTGGTTCACTGAACGACATTTCTAAACTGTCCCAGTTGAAATCCTTTGAAAAAATAGGAGGCTATTGGGCAGGTTTTGATAGCTTTCGAGATCTCTATCAAATGCAGGAGGAAAATAGTCTGAAGGGCACTGGATTTTCATCGGTTGCGCGGCTTCAGCGACATTTGAAAGCGGAAGTCCTAGGAATATATCCACTTGAAATTTCTTCGGATGGTAAGTTGTCACTGCAAAGCCTTAGAAATGATGAGATTGCCAAGAATGCCCTTGTGGTATTTCGGGATCCGATTTCTGGCAAGGTCAAGCGATTGTGGCAGTTTCAACATAATCTCGGAGATGAAAAATCCCACTTTCCGAAACTTGCTGCGCGTTTGAAATTTGGTACGATGATGATCAAAGCGGCCCCTTCTATGATGTTTGAAGAAACAGCATTTCGACAAAATGCTCTTGCGATCTCAAATGACGCGGCCATCAGAAATGGTGCCACTGTGGTCTCGGATGTACGAATAGCAAGCAGTGGTTATGGTCTTAAGGGAAATCATCCGCAGCCGTTATTCAAAAGAAACTCGCAGTTAAAACGAATCAAAATTTCGCACCAATTCGGATTTTCCTACGGTTACTCGTCGGGCACCAACAACGTCGTCTATTTGGCCAGTTCCGACGCCTTGGTGAACAGCTCGACCCCACTTTCCGAAGTGAGCTCATCGATGGTCAATCTCGGTTTACTGAATCAAGCTAACGATTTTCCAGAGATGGCCTACCAGCCGGCAAAAGGCGCCTTTCAGAGGGCCGCAGAAGTGTGCTGGAAAATGTTTGAGAAGTTGAAATTGAAACGGTGATATTTCGCCAATTTGCGCTTCCGTCGGATTCTTGGGCTCAATAGAAATTTGACACTTCGGAAAATGGCTTTCTTGAAATTTCAGGTAGGGCAATGGGTATTTTCGGATAGCCGGCTACTATGATCATAAACGGACGATAGGTTTTATCTAGCTTAAGGACCTGGTTCAAAAAGTACATAGGTTTCGGCGTGTGTGTGAGTGTGGCAATTCCAGACTGATGAAGTGCGGAAATCAAAAAGCCAGTGGCAATCCCGGTAGATTCGATCGGATAGTAGGCACGTAGGGGCGCATCTGGCTTTTCACGGTTTTCAATGCATGTTCGACTGAAGACAGCAATGAGTGTTGAAGCTTCGGTTAGGTAGGGCTTTTGGTGATTCGTTCCAAATGGCTTTAAGTCTTCGAGCCACGTCGCGGGCGCTTTCTCGTGGTAAAATTCGAACTCGACTTTCTCAGCGGCGTCGCGAATTTGTTTTTTTACTTCTGGATTCTGAATGATGGCAAAGAACCAAGCTTGACGGTTGGCTCCGCTTGGAGCAGACGCCGCGATTTTTACTGCGTTTTCGAAAACGCCCAATTCTATCGCACGGTTGCTGAATGACCGAATGGATCTGCGTTTCAGCATGGTATTCAAAAGGTCGTGCGAGACCTCAAGCGGACTAGAAGCTTGATGTTCGTAAGTCGTCGGCATTATCTGCGGCTCAAATTTGGTCGTTAAGCGTGATTCCATGTTTTGCTCCTCAAGGAAGTCCAAGTTCTATCCACTTGGTCAAAACCGCGATTTCTTTTTCGGTCACTTTTGGAATTCGAGCAATCGGTGGCGGCATTGGCTCGACCGGGTCTTGCACGATCGAAACGATGTAACTTTCCGCAGGCTTTTCGAAATCCAAAAGTTTTACGCCGCCAAAAAGTCTGTCGCGGGAATTGAAAAATGCTTGGCGCGATGACAAATCCACAAACTTCGCCTGTCCCTGCGGGTTGTGGCATACAAGACATTTGGGGAAAATCAGGTTTACAGAGATTGAAGCCCAGTCCGGCTGTAGAGGGAGTTGCGCTGGGGGTGGCAGCTCCGAATCGAATGGAGCACCTAAACTAATCCAATGGGAGAGCAATTGTTTTTCTGTCTGCGAAAGCGGGGGACCGCGTTTGGGCATTCGATCGAGATCGATGGCTGTTTGAATACTTGAGAGCTCTCGTTTCACACTCTCATAGTTGGAATAGTTCGAATGACACGTGACGCAGTTTGGATCTAGGACGCGTTCAGATACGATTTTGAAAGTGATGCTAGCTTCTCCTAGATCCTTTTGAAAAGGAACCTCACTCAGCGCCTTCGAATTAGAATAGTCGCATGCAGTCAGGAGAAGTGCGACTAACGCTCCGATCAAGACGAGACATTGGCCGGAAGGTTTGAGACGGGAAAGGCGCTGAATGAGGGACATAGAAGTCTCCTGAAAGTTAGATTTGTTTTCCAAACACTAGAGGCGCGGATTTTCGCCACTGATTTGTTTCCAGAAGCTATCGGCACGTGATTCGTATCCGACCAAGTCTGAATCAAAACCTGCTTTTGCTCGGCGGCTGACGAAGAAGTGAAGTCGACTTCCAGAAAGCGTGTAGATCTCTGGTTGAATGTCGACTTTCGACCCCGAGGCCATCGCGAATGCGCACCAGCCGCCATAGGTCGGTTCATACTTGTCGGCGTTTTGCACGAATAGGTCTAGGTTTGCTGATGAGGCAAAGAAGTAAGTCGCGCCCATGTAGTCGAGTCGGAATTCTTTTGCTCCAGCCACCGGTTTTCCGCCGCCTTCTGGAAAGTAAGAAACCGGGTCATAGCCTTTTAGCGCAATCGCAAAGCCTGGTTGCACTTGCGAATCAAGGTTGTATTCCGCGGTGTTGCGAACTGCCTGGGCAGAGGCAGGTGAGGGTTGAAGGGTCCATGCAGAAAGGACAGCGAGTAGGGAAAGTAGTGCGTATTTCATATCGTGATCTCCTTTTTCTGTTTAGTTTAGTGTTTCAGCTTTACTTCAATTTGAATTCCGCCAGATGTTGGCAGCGTGATGCCCAACACTTCTTTCGCGCCGAACCTTTCTTCGAGTCCCATTTCCACGCTTGCAAGGTAGCCACTGAAAGCGCGAATTGCTGACGGCATTGCTTGCGGAACAGAGATTTCGCGAAGACAGCTGACAGCGTCTTTCGCAGTTTTGCATTCATCGGCGTTAAGGTACCCACCATCAAATTTCGCGTCTTCAAAAACGCCTGTAACAACAGTGCGGTCGTGGGAAATGCTCGCCGTTGAAACATGTGCTTTCAGGGCTTGCAGCGTGTGGCTTCCGACGCTCGCTAGGCCGCACACGTCCTTCGATTTACCGTACATAGTTTCGAAGTGGAGACTTTGCGCTTTCGTGTCGTTCACGCTGATCTCGACGTCAACAGATGCGCCAGGGGCAATTGGGCCAGCCGACTGCACGACCGACGTGTTCAATCTGTCCATGCGAAGTTCGGCGGTTCTGGTTGCGGCGTCGCCCATTTGGCAGAGCTTCACGAAGCCTGGTGTCGCGACGAGGCCCAGCTCACTCGCAGCATTTGCTCCGTTGCGAACGTAGATAGCGGCAGGCGAAAGTGGCATGTTAGACCCATTGGTGATTTTCACCGTGTACATGATCGGTGCTGCTTCTGCAGCGATGGATGCAAGGCCCGCAACCAGCATCGTGGCCAGCGTCGTGGTCAAGGTCTTGCCTAGATTCGAGGGCATTTTCTGCGAAGTGTACTTTTTCATATTTCATCCTCTTCAAAGGGGGCCGCAATTGACTCCCGTTCCTTAAGATGAGGATTAACGTGAAACAGGGCTCTATGTATTGATTAGAGAAACTCATGTTTGAAGTAACTAACACTTAATCGTTTGCGACTACTGGAATGAGTGTGTTACTTGCCTAGGCCATGGCAAGAGACCTCAATGTCGATCAAATTAAAAAGCTCTGGATTCTTCAACTTGTGATAGAGGAGGGGAGTCTTAAGAAAGCTTCTCTTCGAGCAAAGGTGACCCCGAGCGCCGTTTCACAGACTGTGACGGCACTTGAGCAATCTTATGGGCGTCCACTTCTTGTTCGTGAAAAAAATGGGGTAGTACCGACAGCGGACGCGGTAGCTGTACTCGAAATTGTTCGACCGGCCTTCGAAGCGTTCGAACGCCTTCGAGCCTACTCGGATGTACCGCTACCGAAAGTCAGCTGGATCAGTTTCGGGACATACGAAAGTATAGCGGTCGATGTGCTACCAGGTTTTGTTCGAAGTTTAAAAGTAAAGCTACCTAGTGTTCGTCTGAGTGTGAGAATAAGTCGCACGGCCAATCTTTTGACGATGGTTCGAAAAGGCGAATTGTGCTCGGCGCTGATCACAGAAACCGACGACCTTGATCGGTTTTATGTCAAAGAGGTCGCGGAAGATAGACTGGGATTTTTTGTCGGCCGCGGGCATCCCATGCTGAAGCTAGGATGGAGCTCTTTGGAAAAGTACAGCTATGGATCTCTTTCGTCAGGTAAAGATGGACTTCCCCGTTACTTCACGAAATTTCTGAAAGGCGCAGGAAGCCTAAAGCCAAATCTTGTAAGCGACAGTTTTGAGGCGTTGCGCGCGGCAGGCGCAGCCGGTGTGGTGCCAGTGGTTTTACCAGCGAGAGTCGCCAGACGTAACGATGATCTCGTCGAGATCACTCCGCATAATCTGCGCGATACTGGCCGGCATCGCTTGCTGATCGTAAGCCAAGCGTCCTGTGACCGTCAGGAAACAGATTTCGTCGCCAACGAGGCGTCCGTTCATTTGAGACGACAAAACGTTTAAGAAGCTAGAAGATGACGAAAGCGAGTGCGAGAGCGGCCGGACCCGCTTGTAGTAAAAACCCGCGCAGATTATTTGCAGATAAATACAAAGCTAATCCGGCGGCAATCATCGAGAGTAGCGAGTAGCCGACGAGTGCTTTCCCGATTGCCATCCCAAGTTCTGTGCTGAATCCAAATGTTTCGGAAGAAAAGAATATAGCATTTCCAACTAGAACCGCCATAGCGAGAAATAAGTTGTAGTAGCCTTGGTTCAAAGCAAGTAGGCGGGTGTGCTCCACTTGTTCTTTGGTGCGAAGGTTGAAGATCCGATTCACTTTCGCGTGGCCCCAGAAAATACTTTCCAAAGCAAAGAAGCCGACGTGAATCAAGGCTGGCAAAATCGAAAAGAGAATGGCGTATTTCATCTGATCATGTTTTCCTCAGCCGAGGTTACAAACAAGCATAATCTTAAAGTTAGGGAGTCCAAATTGGGTTGGAAGGTGGGTCGGCAGGTAAAGCCTTTCCTTGGCCAGTACTCGAGTAGTGTCATAGAGGTGCGACAGACAAGTCGAAAGCTTGTCGTCGTTGAAAGTTTGTCGTCTCAGGCGCGTGCCGCTGGTCTGCTGATGTCGTTTGGACTGTATTTGACCTACGTTGCCATTTTTCACTTCAAAGATATTAACGGAGGCTTTTTCGGAATTGCCGTGATCGCCGCTGGAGGCGCCATTGGGCTTTGTTTTGGGTCCAAGGCGATAGTTCGCATTTATGAATCGCCTGCTGTTGAATTTGACTATTTTGACCAACAGATTTGTTTTCTCGAAAGTTCAAGAAAGCGGCGTGTTGCCAGAACAGTACGCTTTACAGACGTCGAGGCAATTCGAATTCAGTTACACAGGTCTCTTGGGGGACGTGCTACGTCTGATGAATTGTTGTTCGAAATAATGCTTCGTGCACCAACCGAGGAAAATTTTGCAGTTTGCATTTCCGAAGATCGCGTAAGACTAGATGAAGTTTTAACCGCGCTTTCCCAGAACACACGGCTTAACGTGGTTCATGCTACATAATGAACGGTTACTCTTTTAACGCCTGCAGTAATTTAAATAGGTTTTTTCCGCTCAGTTTATAAACGTCAAAGTCATCGTCGTCCCGATTGCATGTCGAGTCGTTCCCGAATAGGTCTAGAAGATATGGAAATGTGGCTTGTCTTTGCAGCAATTGGAGTATTCGTTGGCGGAGCAGCCGTTTATCTGGCATTTATGATTTTCTTGCCAGAATGGGTGGGGATCACAGGTAAAACGGCGCTCGAGGCCGAACAAAGCCACCGTGGTGAGGCTCCGAAAGATTCCGCGGAAATGAGTCCGGGTAGTATTTCACCAGGTAATATTGCAATTGAAGCCGATACCGAATCCGACACCACAGGCAAACCTGATTCTTAATGCCTCGCTCTCAAAAAAAGACGCGCCCGTTTCCGTGCGCGGCGTTCGAAATCTTAAATTACGACGACCATCAAATTAACGGACGATCGTCGATACTTTACGGCTACAGAGGTTGGCAGCCGTCCATGTAGCAGCGTCGGCTGACCTGATAGCAACGATCAAGAGCTGCATCGCGTGCAGCGGGCATATTTGGACCGCGACCGTAGAACGCCATGCCTCGAGCATTCACAGCGCGGCACTGAACGCCACGAGCGCGCGGTGGACGTGGCGGACGATAAGGTCTGTCGTATCCGCCGCCCCAGCGAGCTCTATAGAGGTCGGCACCCATCGCCTCCAGTTCGGTGGCCTCTAGGTCCGTTTCGGAATACGCCATTTCTTCAAGAGACATAAACTCCATCGATTCGGATTCTTGAGCAAAAGAAGCTGGAGCGAATCCTATTGCCGTAACAGCAGATAGAGCTAAAGCCAGGCCGAATTTAGCGATGTGAAGAGATACAGTTTTCATGTGAGCCCCTTTTAGAATTGCGGTTTGGCGCGCGGCATCGTGGTGTCATCTTGGACGCTGCTGCGCCTGATTTTCGTAATTGAAAATCGCGTAGAAAAGGGAGGGGCAAAATCTGGACCTACTTAAAAAAATCCCGCCTACCTGCGAAATCAAAATGGTGAGGTTTTAGGAGAAGCCAGTATCACCAAATACAGGATTTTGACGCAGCTATACTGGGGTGGCATTGGCACCGGGGACAAAGTGATCTTTCGCCAAGGCTTTCACTTTCACCATGTCGGCCACCAACCAAATTAGATCGCCATCGGCAATCACCCAGGAAGAGTCGGGATTCAGCGTTCTTGTTCGATCGCGCTCAATTCCAACTACAATCCCTTCCGCATCTTCACGCAAGCCGCAATCGCGAAGACTGGATCCGATGTACCGCGAAAGAGCGTCATTCGACGATTGGATTAAAAGTGGTACCAATCCAAAAGCAGTAACGCTGAGGTCATTCGGTTCAATGGCACTTTCCTCGATAAATTTTCGAGCAAAGAAAATTTGCGAATCCTGACCGATCACGAAAAGTCGATCATAAGGCATAAGCACAAAGTCGCGGGTCGGAGCGAGAACGCGCTGAGAGCCACGCTCAATAAGTGAAATCATAATACCGTAGCGATCCTTTAGTCCCGAACCCATCAACGTCTGCCCCACAATCTCGCTGTTAGGAGAAACAACCATTTCAGAAAGTGTTGCATCCCACGGTGCAAGAAGCGGCCGGTGCACCGGTGCAGGAGTGTGGTCAGAGTTTTCAAGATTTTGGACGAAACGGGTTTCAATTCTTTCGTAGATCGGAGCCGCAAATTTTGCGGTGAGGAGAAAGCCAACGGTTGCTAGCCCGGCAAGAGCGCCAAGAATGGAAGAACCTGGGTCAAAGACATTCATGAGAAATGTAACCAAGAGAAAGGCTAACAGTGCTCGTGCCAATAAAAATCCTGGTTTCAAACGCGCCAGTCGAGATGCTTCACTTTCTTTAAGTGAGTCCGTCGAGCCACCAAAAACGACGGCCCAGAGAAAGGGCGCGGCAAGTGTCAAGCCAAAGGCCGTAAGGCCCGCCGAAAGCCAGATCGATGGCCCAAACATACCCTCAGCAAACGGTAAAACAAAGTGATCAAACGCGAGCCCAACGGCGATAGTCAAAATGGATCCAAACAAAAGCCGTGCGCCAAATGACTTCCAAATTAAAATTCCAAGGTGGCTTTCAGTTTGCTCTTGATTTGCTGCAAGTTGATAGCGTTCTAGTAGCTGCCTGGCAGTTTTCGGTAGCACCTTTTCAATTCTGTCGCAGAGTGGCCCGGCGAACCTCAAAAGGTACGGAGTCGTGAACGACGTCAATATAGAAACTGCCACCGCGATCGGGTAAAGGAAATCGCTTGTCACTTTCAATGTGAGACCAAGCGTTGCGATGATGAAGGAAAATTCACCTATTTGAGTCAAGCTGACGCCGGCATGTACGGCTTCTCTCAGCGGTCGACCAGCGACGAGCGCACCAATCGTCGCACTCGTTAACTTTCCTCCAATGATAACGAAAGAAAGCACCAAAATTTCAAACCAGTAGGTAACTAGGACATCAGGCTTTAATAGCATTCCGACCGAAACAAAAAAGACAGCGGCGAAGAGGTCCCGCACGGGATGAAGTAAATGATCGATCCGTTTTGCTTCGCGAGTCTCGGCAATCAAGGATCCCATGACGAACGCGCCGAGGGCCGGTGAAAAGCCAACCCCTGTCGCGATCATGACCATCAAAAGACAAAGACCAATTGCCACAACAACAGCCGTCTCGTCCGTGAGCACATTTCGAATTCGATTTAAAAAAGATGGCAGTAAGTAGATTCCAACTAAAAACCAGAGCAAAAGAAAGAAAGTGAGTTTGAGCGACGAACCGAGCAATTCGGAACCGGATAGCGTTTGCGTGACTGCGACCGTCGACAGTAAGACAAGTACTAAGATCGCCACCAGATCTTCGAAAATCAAGACGCCGAAAACCAGAGCTGAAAAACGTTGCCCTTTTAAGCCCAATTCATCGAACGCACGCATGATGATGGAGGTAGAAGAGATGGAAACCATTCCTCCTAAAAAAAGCGCATCCATTTTTGACCAGCCAAGCGCAAGGCCGGTCAAAAATCCGAGCCCCATCATCGCGGTAATTTCAAAAAGAGCTGTTACTCCTGCACTTTTTCCGACCCGCGCCAGCTTTTTGAAGCTGAATTCAAGCCCCAATCCGAAGAGCAAGAAAATGACGCCTATTTCGGCCCAAACCCGAATGCTATCAGGCTCCTTTACGGTTGGAAAAAATGGGAAGCCGGGTCCAACCAAGAATCCGGCGATGATATATCCGAGGACAACCGGTTGCTTCATCTTTCTGAACAAGATGGTCACGATCGCTGCAGTGACTAGGATGACGCCGAGATCAGATATGAGGTTTGGAAGATGAATCATATTGAAACCATAGCGAGGATTGGGGGGCCGCTCAAGACTTGGTTCAAACTGAGACGGAGTGTCGAATGGCGCTCACAATTGGTTCTTTCAGTCGCAGGAACGTTAACTTAAGTTTCAGACGCCCGAAGAGTAGGGAAGAAAGAACGGAGAATCACCAATGCTTAAATCGACTCAACCAACGGCAGCTAGAACGAACAAAAAAATGGACATTACTCGTGGAGTCTTGTTGATCGTCGGCTCGTTGAGTCTTGGGCTCTTGTCGGCGTGTTCAAATGTAAAGTCGGAAGTTGTCGCGAGCAAAACCGAGGCGTCGTCTTCGTTGACGCGCCAATATGTCGGGCACGCAAGCCGTAATTCTCTGTGGTCGATTGAACATCAGTCAAAGAACAACTAATTAAACATCACTTGGTAGTCGGTTACGGTTGACACGGCTTGGTTGCCGGATTCAAGTTTTCGGTGTGGAAAATCTATTTCGAAACCGAACCTTAAAAGTTTTGATTGTTTGTGCCTCTCAGATTTTTACTATTTTTACTTTTCACATGGATGTCTCGCACTCGTTCGAAATGGACGCCGAATATCGGTCCATTCCGACTGAACGGGGTTTCGAGCTGATCGATCCATTGCCAATTGATAGCGAGTACCAATCGGACCTTTTGACCTACTCAACAACTGCGACGGACGTTTTGAGTTTTTCGAGCCCCAGACATTTCTACCTCTCAGCGGGCAGCTTATCTGCGACCCAGTTCGACTTTCAGTTGCGCGCGCAAGTCTTGGAAGCGTTAAACCCGAATCTGGTTTTTAAGTTCCTTCGCACCGAACAGGAGAACTATGAAGAAGCCGTTCGAAGTTCGTTCGTCGAACTTCAAGCGCGATTAGCGGAAAGTTCAATTTGGTTTGCTGCGTATGGGACTCTGGCACGCCTAAAAAAAGAAGACGACGTTGGCTTCGCGGTTCTATGGCGCCGAGACGAAAATCATGAGCTCCGACTTTTTGCTACTTTTGCTGACTTCACTCGTTCGGACAGAAATGATGCAGGTGATTTTTTTGTAGACTCAGGGCCGATGGCGATTGGACTCAAGTGGGTTCGCAATCGATCTAAACTCTATCGAGAACTGTTGCTTCGGCGAGAATCCGCAGTGGAATGGAGGGATCCAATTTCGAGTCGGTCCTACACTTTTGCACATCGTTTCGCTTCAGGAATTTTTCGTCGAACTGATTCGGATGACGATCGGAGTTGGCTGGCACTTCGGTGGCAATGGGATAGCAAGCACACCGGAATTATTTCGTTGGATGCTACGGGCAGCGCGACCGCTCGAGATGTGGTTGATCGCGACCGGCACCAAATTGAATTGCGACGAAACTTTTTCTTCGATGAAAAGTGTTCAACGCAATTAGGTGTTCTTTGGGTCGCTCGTAGTTGGAGAGATGAAAGTGGTCGCGAGCTTCAGCATCATAATTTAAGTCCCTTCCTCAGCGTTCGTCTTGATTCTGGAAATGGGGGATTCGAGATGGGAATTGAAGCGACGAAATTTGAAGCTCTCGGAGATCTTTCACTGGGCTCAGCTACTGTGCGAACAGAAGCGATCGAATCGCGTCTGAACGGGCGCTACTATTTTACCTTTGAAAACGACGCAACGCTTTCGCTAGCACTGACTTTTGATGTAGATCGCGCTGAAGGCGGGGCCTTTGAGGGTGGACATGGAAAATTTCAGACTACCTTCTAGCTAGTCTGGGATTTCTGACTGCTCTTTCCATTTTTTCTCTGCTTGCGCAATCAGCGCCTCGTCTGAAGCGACATAGTTCCATTTCATGTGTCTGGGACCATCCAGGGGGTCCCCACCGAACACGGCGAGGCGGGTTCCAGGTCCAAGTTCAATTGGATACATCTTTGGTTCCGACGTTCCGTCCTGATCTCCGGTGAAGGTTGCATCAAGTACTAAAAGTTGACCAGCCACGATGACCCCGTGATCTTGCGTCGTGACAGTACCTTCTGCAACATACAGTGCAAGTTCACGTTCTCCGATTTCAAGATTCAAGCTATGTGATTTCGAACTGGCTGAGTCAAAAACCATAAAATACGCCCGAGATGGAAACTGCGTTTCAGCAAACTTTCCTTGGTATTCTCCCATCAGCAGTTGGCAGACGACATCTTTCCCGAGCGTCCACGTAGGAAGGTCAGCTCCTTCAAGATGATGAAAAGAAGGCTCGCATTGCTCTTCGTCTTGGGGAAGAGCAATCCAAAATTGTAACCCATGAACCTCTTCCGTGAGGCCCTGCTCAATATGAGTGATCCATTTACCGGCCGTCATAAGATTGAGTTCTCGTTCGCGAATAACCTGTTCGCTTCCAAGCGAGTCTTTGTGCAGGATTTCACCCTCGAACAAGTAGGTCGCTGTTGCGAGCCCAATGTGAGGGTGCTCGGCTACGAATAGCGGCCTTTCGGATTCGATCGGGCCGATATGATCGAGAAACACGAACGGGCCAACGTGGCGTCGTACTGTTCCTGCACGAGCGAATGGAAGCACCCGGCGAATGGTCAATTCACCAAGGTCATGGACACGGGCATCAATCAAAAGAGCATTGGTATTCAAAGTCATGAGTGGGATTTAGCTCCAAATTGGAACTAGAGTCACGCTTTGGCTGGACATAAAATATCGCACTTTGTTTTATACAGAAATTCGTCATTACATATCGTCTATGGGACAGGTCATTCGAGTTCGAAATTTAAACAAAACATTTCTCCGCTCTAAAAAGCAGTCATCTCTGCTTCAGCGACTAAATCCGTTTGGACAAGTGCAGGAACAAATGACGGCGCTTAAGTCTTTGGATTTGGACATCGACAAAGGCGAATCACTTGCGTTTATCGGCCCCAATGGCGCTGGCAAATCAACGACGATTAAAATTCTTACCGGAATCTTACATCCAACGACGGGGGAGGCAGAAGTACTTGGGCTCGTGCCCTGGCGGGACCGTATTCAACTTTCCTACCGAATTGGGTCGGTGTTTGGGCAAAAGTCTCAGCTTTGGCTACATTTGCCGGCGACTGACACATTCGAACTTTTGTCCAGAGTCTATGAGCTTGATCGAGCGAAGTTTAAACGACGTCGCGACGAGTTGATTTCCCTATTCGAAATCGAAGAATACAAAGACGTTCCGGTCAGGAAGCTTTCGCTTGGTCAACGGATGCGCTGCGAGATCGCAGCCAGTCTCTTGCACGAGCCCGAAATTCTTTTTCTCGATGAGCCTACAATCGGCCTCGATCCGGTAGCGAAGTCGAGCATCCGCGATCTTATACGGCGAGCTAATTCGGAAACCGGTGTCACCGTGTTTTTAACGTCGCATGATGCGGGCGATATCGAAAGCTTGTGCCGGCGCACTGTTATAATCAATCGCGGAACGTCGGTTTTTGACGGCCCGACAAATCAACTGCGCCGTCAGGTTTTAAAGAAAAAAGAAATCGATTTGAAGCTGAGAACAGAAATTTCAGAATCTGCCGCCGCGAGCCTGATGCGTGAGGGCGTCGAAGTACTGAAGGCGAAGGGATACGGCTTGAAAGTTTCCGTCGACACAGAGCGTGTTGGAATCGATCAAGTGGTCGGTGGCTTGTTAGGTCAGTTTGATGTTGAGGACATTGTCATCGCTGCCGCGCCTTTGGAAGAAATCATCGCCGCGATTTATTCGTCTAAAGACGTCACATTGTTGGGAAGGCCCTAAGTATGTACGTTAATATGAGATCGATGTCGCTTACCTCTGAAGCGATTAAGCTTTTTGAAATCGCAAGGATCACTTTGCGATCGCGCTTTCGATATCTTTGGGACATGATTGGGTCGACGCTGTTTTTGGCCGTCGTGATGTTCGTGTTCAATCGCCTTTGGACAGTGACCTACGCAACTGGTGGTTCGAAAACGCTGGCGGGTTTTACACTCGATCAAATGATTTGGTATTTGGTCGCGACCGAAACCATCATCATGTCGATGACGCCTATTCACCGGCACATCGAACGCGAGATTCGCGAGGGCGACGTCGCAATTCGTCTTAACAAACCCTATAGCTTTCTAGGTTTTCACTGGAGCGTTTTTATCGGTGAAGGCCTTTTAAAGGCGGGGATCCTGATCTTGATCGGCGGCAGCGTCGCGATGGCTATGAATGGACCGATTCCGTTTCAGCTATTAAGTGTGCCTGCCTTGTTTCTTACTTTTTTGCTGACAGCGACTCTCAGTTTTCTCTATGGCTCAATGATTGGACTCTTGGCTTTTTGGACGGAAGACGTCACTGGGTTTTATTTCATCTTTGATCGCATCAAGTGGCTCTTAGGAGGTTTTTTGATGCCGATCACTTTGTTTCCAGAATGGCTTTTTAAAATTGTCGAATGGATGCCATTTTCGCTGATGATCTTTCGTCCCGCAAGCTTAGCTGTAAAGTTTGATTGGTCGACTTGGGCGGATTTATCCATGCGTCAGCTTGCGCTAATTCTATTCATGGGTGTGATTGCCCAGGGCGTTTATCGATTGGGCGTGCGTCGGCTTGACGTCAACGGGGGCTAAAATGTTTCGATTTATGATTGCGATGATGAGGACTGGATTTGCATCGGCCATCGAATATCGTGCAAGTTTCTTCACTCAGGTTTTCGGCATGATGATCAACGATTCACTCTGGGTTGCATTTTGGATTTTGTATTTTCAACGTTTCCCAGTCTTAAATGGTTGGGGGCGTGAAGATCTGTTCGTGCTGTGGGCGGTGATCACCTTCTCGTTTGGTATAGCGTTCGGTCTGTTTGCACAAGCCTTGCGCTTGTCAGAACTAATCTCTCACGGTCAACTAGATTACTACTTAGCGTTGCCTAAAAATGTACTGTTGCATTTGTTGGTAGGACAGATTCGACCAGCAAATCTGGGTGATTTGTTTTTTGGCCCGGTTTTGCTGATGCTGTTTGTCGATATGTCGCCGATGAAATGGGTCTGGTACCTGATTGGCGGTGTACTTGGTGGTTTGATTTACTTGTCCTTTTTTGTCATGGCTGGCTCGCTTGCTTTCTACGTTGGATCAAGCGAAGGGATTTCGAGTACAATCGGCAATGCACTGATACATTTTTCGACATATCCGACTCGGATTTTCGATGGTTGGACCCGCGTCCTCTTATTTACGTTGATTCCGGCAGGCTTCATCGCGGAGGTTCCTGTCGATCTTGTGCGCCGTTTTGAGTGGGCCGATTTGGGCTTGCTTCTGCTTGCGGCGGTCGGATTTAGCTCGCTTGCCTGGTGGATTTTCCATCGCGGCTTACGGCGGTATGAATCAGGAAATCTGATTGCGATGCGGTCGTAGCCCAGAAGGGCGTGACAAACTTAGCTGGTGGACCTAGCTTGCTGGTATGAGTGCGTCGTCATCAGGTGAAAGTTCATTGCGTCAATCGAGTCTTTTTGTCGGACACGGGAGTCCGATGAATGCGATCGCGGACAATTCCTACGCGAAAACTTTGCGAGCGATGGGTGATCGACTGCGGTTGCAAAAACCGAAAGCGGCGGTCGTCTTCTCATCGCACTGGGAAACGGACGGGTTGCAGGTGTTGACAGCCCCCGAGCCGCGAACGATTCACGACTTTTACGGATTCCCCAAAGCACTCTTTGAAATTCAGTATCCTGCGAAAGGCGACGTCGAGCTCGCACAAGAGGTGGCCGAAGTTTTAAAGCATGAACCAGCCGTGCCAACCACTCAGTGGGGTTTTGATCACGGGGTTTGGTCAGTGATGCGCCACCTCTGGCCAGACGCGAACTTGCCGATCGTGATGGTTTCTGTTTCAAAACGACTTGATCCGGAATCCCACATTCGCATTGGCGAACAATTGCGGTACCTCCGTGATCAGAAAGTTTTGATCCTCGGTAGCGGGAACATTGTTCATAATCTTCGTGAGATCAATCGAGACGCCGAGGCCACGCCTTATGCTTGGGCTGTCGAGTTCGATGCGAAAATAGCGGATGCATTGAAAGTACGCGACGCCAAAACTCTAGCTGGAGCAACTCGCGCGAGTGATATGGCCTCTCGAAAGTCGTTACCAACCCGCGAGCACTATATGCCGCTTCTTCCAGTTTTCGGTGCTAGCTTTGCAGACGAAAGTCCTCAGTTTTTTATTGAAGAGATGCAAAACGCTTCGATTTCTATGCGTTCCATCATCTATGGACGCGATGCCTAACCAATTGCAAAACACTAAACTGCAGATGGCGAAGGGGCAAAATCCGGAGCCTTCAATAAAAGGTCCGATTGCAGTTGTGGCAGCAGTTATTCGAAACAGAAATGGACAGATTCTGCTCGCCAGGCGACCCGATTCCCATTCGGTTGCCGGCGGACTTTGGGAATTTCCGGGCGGGAAGATTGATGCTGGCGAATCGCCGGAGGAAGCGCTTCGCCGTGAAATCCGGGAAGAATTGGGAATCGAGATAAAAGTGCAGGGCCTGATTGATGTCGTCTCTCACGTTTATGATATTTCCTCGCTTTCCAAACTACACATTTTGTTGATGGGCTATTTGGCAGAATACGTCAGCGGAGAAATTCGACTCCAGGATGTCGCCGAAGTTGAGTGGGTGCCGGACGACCAGCCGCCAGCACATCACTTCGCGCCGGCCGACGTTCCATTCGTTGAAAAGGTTTGGCCGAACAGGCGATGAAGAGTCTTGTCCCCATGGGGATCGGCAAAATCCGCCAGTTCGAAGGCAGTGTAACCGGACGCGACGTCCATGATCTTTAATGTCGGCACCGGTGATTCGGAAATTGTTGCGGACATTCGCCAAGTGCGAAATGCCACTTGAAAGTGAGTGGTTGAATCCAAAGAGGAAGTCGTTATTTCTGAAACTCGCTTTCGACTTTGATCCAAGGGCTGATAGCGAAGCTGTTCTTCAATGAAGCCGCGTAGACGATTTTCACCATTTGATTCTAGCCAATCGAGTTTTTCTTCGGCCATTGCGGATTCTTCAATTGAATAAGGCTCGGGGAGTTCGTCGACCCATCCTGCTTTAGCTTCTGGAAATGAGTCCGCCTGGGGCAGATAAGGTTTTATGTCGTAAATAGGAGTTTCGTCTAAAAGATCATGGCCCTCGATTAAAAGATTTCGTCCCTCCACTTTCAGAAGCCGAACGCTCGAAAGACCGATTCGGTTGGGGCGGTGAGGCGAGCGAGTTGCGAACACGCCGCGCTTCTCTCCATCGCCTCTCGGCGGACGCACCATCGGAAGCCAGCCTTGGCTTTCGTGAAATCCAAACACCAGCCACACTCGTTCGAATCCGGCAAGCGATTGAAGCGCTTGTTCAAAGTTTCCGGGGCGACCCTGAAAACGTGGATAGAGGCGAATCCATGCCTGTGAAGCACTTTCGCCATAGTTCGCCTGTCGGGGTGCTGCTTGAGGCACGGAATGTCCGCCTTCGATTTTGCCGATCGCGTGGAGTAATTCGATTTCCGAAGAAACTAGATTTACTTCACGCCACCTATTTGCGGCGATGCCAAAAGAGATGCCAACATTTAAAGAGTTCTTGGAACCAAGAGTTGAAATGCGGACGACGTGATCGCATTTTTTTAGAGTTTGCGAATCGACACCAAAGCGCTCGTTACCTAAGATCACCGCTGACTTTTCTGGCCACTGGAAAGTCTCTAACGCTTCGGCTCCGGGTGCATTTTCGAGTGCGATGACGGAGAAGCCGGATTCTTTCAGCGCTGCGATAGCAATTTCTGTTCGGTCAAAATTTTTAACGGTTAAAAGCTTGTCAGTTCCCATCGCGGTCTTAAGAGGATCAGCCGTATATCCAGTTAGCCATACTTCATTCGCTTGAAAGGCTTCGCTGGTTCTATAAATCGCTCCGACGTTAAAGGCAGATCGAAGATTTTCACAAATGACAATTCGCGGTAGGCGTGATTTGATTTCCGCAGCATTTGTGCTTGGTTGGTTGCCGTCTTGTTCGGAAAAAAGAAATTCTTCATCGCGAGCAGCTCTCCCGCTCAATCTTTCCAACGGCACCAGGAGGGCCATCAAATGCCTTGGGCCCAGTTTCGCATCTACCTTTGACGCAAGCTCGGAAAGCTTCTTGACCAATGCGTGCTCGCCGTCGCTCATCCGTAGAAGGCAGTCGCGAAACTTATCCTCAGCCATCTTCAATCGATAGGCAGGGGACAAAACATCATTTTGCGGATCTTCACTGCTCCAGTCGCGGGTAAACTCTAATTCTAATTCAAGGCCTGCTTTTAGAGCGGCTTCTAACAGTTTATGATCCGCAACTGTAAATCCGCTTGTAGTCATTACTTTACGCGGTCGCCTGGTTTGGCGCCAGCATCTGGAGAAAGGATGAAAAGACCCTTGCTTGCTCCATCGGTCGGGTCAGACGCAGCGAGAACCATTCCTTCACTCATACCGAACTTCATTTTTCTTGGCGCCAGGTTTGCGACAACCACGGTGAGGCGACCTTCGAGCGTAGCGGGGTCATAAGCCGACTTAATTCCCGCAAACACTTGGCGCGTGCCAAGCGGTCCGAGATCAATTTGTAGCTTCAAGAGCTTATCTGCTTCCGGGATCGCTTCTGCTTTCACGATTTTCCCGATGCGAAGATCAACTTTGTTGAAGGTGTCAATATCAAGGAAGCTAGGTTCACCAGTCGAGGAGGTAGTTTCAGTCATAGAATTTCCTTTCGCGTTTGCGGGCGGCGAAGATTTCGCCTGACCAGTCGAGCTGGTCGTCGCGCCAGCGCTCGCTTTTCGCACTTCGCCGACTTTTTCGTTTTCTTTTTTTGTTGCTTCAATCATTGCTTCAACTTTTGCGGTTTCGATGCGAGTTGCGAGGTGCTGGTATTCACCAATTTTAGTTCCCAGCAGCGTTTTTGCTGTGTCGGCCCAAACATAGGGTTTTTCGTTAAGTAGTGCCGCTACTTTGTCCGCAAAGTCTGGCAGAACTGGCTTTAGAGAAATCGCAATGAGACGGAAGACATTGAGAGTCGTAGTTAACACCTGGCGTGTTTGTGACTCGTCCGTTTTTATCATTCCCCAAGGGGCTTTCTCGTCAAAGTACTTGTTTGCTTCGTCGGCAATCTCGCGAAGAACTCCCAAAACTTTCGCGAAATCCCGCTTTTCGTAAAAGTCTGCGATCTCGGGTAAAAGCGGTCGGATTTTTTTCGCAAGCAACGTTTCTCCATCCGCATCAAGGCTTGTCGATAGCTCGGATCCCAAACGTTTCCCAAGCATCTGCGCACCACGAGAACCAAGATTGGTAATTTTTCCGACGAGATCGGAATTCACACGGTTGACGAAATCGTCCAAGCCAAGATCGATGTCTTGCAAAGCAGAATTCAACTTCGACGCAAAATAATAGCGCAAATAACTAGCGTCGAGGTGGTTGAGATAGGTGCGTGCAGAAACGAAAGTGCCTTTTGATTTCGACATCTTCTCGCCGTTGACAGTCAGAAAGCCATTAACGAAGACCTCTGTTGGAAGCTTTCGTCCCGCAGTTTTCAACATCGCTGGCCAAAACAGCAGATGAAACTTGATAATGTCTTTTCCAATGAAGTGAAAAATCTCCGAAGGTTTTCCCCCGGCATCGACTGGTTTCCAATAGTCATCGACGGAGTATCCGCCTAGTTTTCCAACGGGCGAGTTGCACCACTGTTCGCTGGACGAAATATAACCGATCGGTGCGTCTAGCCAAACATAGAAATATTTGTCAGTCGTTCCTGGAATTTTGAATCCAAAATAGGGGGCATCTCGAGAAATGTCCCAATCCAAAAGTTCGCCGTCAATCCATTCGCCCAATTTGTTTGCGACTTCTTCTGGCGCGTGACTGGGAACCCAGTCCTTCAAAAAAGTTTGAAAGTTTGAAAGTTTAAAGGCGATCGTGTCTGATACCTTCAGCGTGGGGGCGGATCCGCACATTGAACAGCCTGGATTTTTCAAATCCGTTGCGGCATAGGTTGCGCCGCACTTGTCACAGCTGTCGCCGTACTGTTCGACGGCGCCACACTTGGGACATGTTCCTTTGACGAAGCGATCGGGCAGGAACATTTTGTCGTGATTGCACCAAAGCTGTTCACGTGGTTTGACGACCGTGTGGCCCGCATCGCGCATTTTGATATAAAACTCTTCCGCGAGTTTTCTATTTTCTTCGGTATTGGTTGAAGAGTAATGGTCAAACTGAATTCCGAAATCAGAGAAGTCTTGAAAATGATCTGCTTGTGATTTCGCAATCAGTTGTTCAGGTGTGATACCAAGCTCGCGTGCTTTTACCATGATCGGAGTACCGTGGGTGTCGTCGCCGCAAATGTAAATGCAGTCGCGGCCGGTCATGCGATTCCAGCGAACCCAAAAATCTGCCTGCATATACCCGACGAGGTGGCCAATGTGGATTGGTCCATTGGCATAAGGCAGCGCTGCCGTGACAAGGCGTTTGGGTGACTTCATTTCTGTGTTTGCGTTGTTGTTGGCCATAGGTTGCTAGGATGGCAGAGATCATGCGAGTCGTCACCCGCGTAGTGTAGGCACGCGCAAAAGGCTCGCGTAAAAGATTGCTTTAAGCGAACCTTTTCATTAGAATGATCTATTTTTAATAAGCATAATCATGGCTTAAAGTTTCTTCTATGGAACAAACAGTAGATCTGATTCTCCCCACATCACGTGACTCTCAATTCCAAATCCTGACATTCGAGCCCGGAGTGATTTTGGTTCGTTCAGGTCAGCCGTTGCTTGGTCTGATCACAGTTATCAAAGGGCGGCTAAAACGAAAACGACAGTACCCTGCCGGCGAATTCCTAGTTGGCATTGCGGGTCCAGGCGATCGAATTGGAATTTTCGAACTGCTTGAAAGTATGCGGCATGGTGAAGGAGCGCGCCATGGCGAAACACTGGAAACGATCGGTCATGTTGAGGTGCAAATTGAACCTGCAAGCGTCGTAGAGGTCCGTCTTCGAGCCTTTCCAAAAGAGGTTCGCGACCTTGTGACGAAAGGCGTCGGAGATTCAAGGTTGGACACGGCGAGGCCGTCCCGATTTTCAATGAAACTTCGTCGACCGCTGGACTTGTTGCCCGTTAAGGCTAGGGTAGCGGCTACGCTTTGGAACCTGATGGAATCTCACGGGGTGCGCGGGGCCGACGGCGTCCTTCTGGATTTGGATTTGACGCGCGAAGAAATTGCCCACCTTGCAGGTACTGTCTACGAGTCTGTCATTCGAATGTTAACCAAATTCAAAAACGATGGTTTGATTCAATTGGAAGGCCGAAAGATTTTAATTAAGGACGAAACTCTCCTCGCGAGAACCGCGCAAATAGTGTTAGATCGTCCAGAAACGGGAGTAGATCGCCATGATTCGAGATCTGATAAAGAAGCCGTCGTCGAAAATCACGGTTCGAAAGACAACAGCTCTTCCAAAGAAGCGTGCTGAAATAGAAGCGCTTCTGACCAAAGAGGGTGTCGAGCGATTTCTGAATGAGATGGGCCGTGGTGCGCTAGAAGCTTCGGTCGAGACCTTCACTGAAACGGCGAATGAAACTTCCACGGAAGCTTCTACTGAAACTTCGGCCGATAATTCCGCCGATAATCTGCCCGACGTGAAACTCGGACTAGGCGACACTGTAACAGTGAAGCTGGTCGCGCTTGAATTCGCGGGTTTAACTGGACTCGCGCAAATGTTAGTTGCTGCTAAAGCTCCCAAGAGTGTCAAACCTATGATTGAAAGCACTCCAGTATTCGAAAAGGTTGGGGCTGGACTCGATTTGGCCTACGGCCTACTTCGTGGCGGACTCACTTTTTCAAGCAAAGTGACGGAATGGAATTCCGACGCCGACGCTCTGACCTACGTAGACGAGGGCATTCAGCTGCCAAAACCACTCACTTCTTGGAAGCACACTCACAGAGTTACCGACAGTGATGAGGGTGGGATGATCATTGATGAGCTGACGGTCGAAGTTGATCCGGCGATTGCTGCGCCCGTAGTAGAAAGCGCGCTGCGTCTTCATCTGGATAGTCGCGCGAAAGCCTATAAAAAAGTTTTCGAGGCTTAGCCTATTTCAGGCGACGCAAAATCCCGTTGAGTTAAAACTCGGTATGAGAGGGTTTCAAATACTGATAGACAAGTTAGCTCAACTTGTCGGCGACTTTCTCGTCCGAGCCGTTTATTTTTTGATTCTGAGGATTCGTTTTTCGAATTGAAACTTTGCAAAGTAAAACGCTTTTCGGATCGGCCGAGAGACCGTAAAGTAGAACTGAAAAGCATGGGGGCGAATGAGGTGAAAAGGTAGTGTGATCGAGTAAAGGGCTCGACCCCACGCAACTTTAGTCACCGTCGGCCAATCGATGTAGTAAAGATGCCGAATGGGCCACGAAAGAGTAAAGTAAACTTTAAAGGCTTTTGGTTTCAGCCAGTAATAGGGCTGCTTTATCATCCCAAGCGTGCCGCCGTAGCGATGGTAACAATCGACAAAAACGTTGACCGGTAAATCAAGACTTGTTTTTCGCAGAAGCCAAATCGCAGCTGCCTGGCTTGGTCCCTTGGCAAAGAATGGGATTGATCGCGAATGGATCGAGAGTAAATCTCGGCTGGTGATCGCTTGGCCGTCCCGGAAAATTCGGATTTTCAATGTCGTGTCGGACTTTCTGAAAAGCTCACGAACTTGAATTCGTGAATAGGTGTGCAGCGGTCGCGCAAGCGGAATTAGGCCGACCGCGTGGTGAGATTGATTCTTAGATTTTAGCCAAGTCGTTACGTCCTCTTGAAGTTTGTGACCGTCAAAGTTTTCTCGGTAAAGAATTTGTGAATTGGCAGAAAATAGATTTTCCGGCTCGTGCTCGGTGATCGATTTTTCATTAAAACAGGCTAAGCTGTTCTGACCGTCACCAACATAATCTAAGTACAGCCATCCGTCTTTCCGGTCGCAAGTAAACAACGTACGGGCTTCCGGCGGTAGGTGATAGGTCTGCGGCACATAGGCCTGGAGGCTTATGTGAAAGTGAAATTCGGGGTGATATATTTGAAGGTAGTGGCGAACAAGATCCTCAAGGTCGTCGGCGGCTTTGAATAGCTTTCCCGTTTTGATGTTAGTGGACTTAATCTCGGAGCAAGCTTTTAAAACACCTTCCAGGACAGTTCGCTTGCAGTAGGGCGCGATGTCTGATTCAGCAAATGGAAAAACTGGTTTCTGCTCCCTACGATCGTGATCAACAGTTACTCGTCCTATTATTTCGCGAAGCGTTTTCAGTCGCCGAGTGATTTTGTTCCGGTAATACGGCTCATCTACAAAAAGTGAACCGAAGTTAAAGTGCCAAAGACTTTTGCGGCTGATCTCTTCAGCGAAAGCAGCTGCCCACTGTTCTTGGAAGGGGCCGGGCAAAAGTTCGAACGCAATCCAGGTGCGGTCGGTCGAGTTTTTTTTCTCGGGAATGTTTTGCTTTAATGTTTGAGGCTTCAGAGGGTGTCGCGAGGCCGCTGCCGCAAACGTTCTTGCTTCAGGTTCTACTGCTGAATTTTCTAAGACCCCAAATTCAATTCGAATGGGCATGAACGCCTTTTCTTAGAGTTTCGTGCCGTATTTGATTGTGCAAACGCTAACGTCATTTGCTATAAACTGTCTATGTCCGATGCATTGACTGATCTCAATAAGTCGATTCTTTTGGCGACCGGCAATGGTCGAGGAAGCTTCTATTCTCCGGAAGAGCTTATGACTCTTCGAATAAATAGTTGGCAAGGGTGGCGCTGTGCCGCGGGATTTGAAAATATCCACATTGGTCCAATCGGCCAAGTGACGGGCGCAGCCTGTTCAATGCCTTGCGATATCGGCAATATTTTTGAAGGGCCGCTGAACTTTCCAAAAGATTGGCTCACATGCGAAGTGAAGTGGTGCATGTGTGGCGCAGCCATGCGCTTGAGAAAGGCTAAAACAGACGATTTGCGAAGCGAACTTGAACGAGAAGATCTTGTCGAAAAAGTGAAGGCCCCTTTGGCCTCCGTCGATGAGGCTCGCCTCGTAACGTCACCATTTTTGGACGGAGTCCGGCGGTTCCCGAAAACAGTGACGTGGGATATTTCTAAGCGCTGTAATTTTAATTGTTCCTACTGCCATCCGAAAATTTCTAACCAGACGGACCCGTTGCGGTCGCGCGATCAGGTTTTCGGCGCGGTTTTCAAAATCATCGAAGGGTTTGGACGCGGCGATCGGATCAGTTGGGTCTTCGCTGGTGGAGAACCGACGCTTCATCCTTTTTATGATGAACTTTGCGAAGTGCTCTTTCGCAAGCAACACCTGATCCATACTCAGACCAATGGCAGCCGCCTCCCCAGTTACTACGCCAAGCTTATTCATTGGAGTAATATTGGGATCAGTGTGCATCTCGAGTTTTCTCCGCCTGAGAAAATTATTGAAGTGACCCGCGCTGTTTTGGCTGAGAAAGCCGCCGATGAGCAATGTGCGAAACATTGGTTCGGACTGCGAATTATGACGCCGCCGGGCTGGTTTCAAAAGTCTCGCGACCTTATGGAGCAGCTGCAGGCATTGCCTGGATTTAAAGAACACGGACTTGTCTTCATGTCGGCCACCTACGACCGCGAAAACCGCGATGAGATGATGCCTTACCCCGAAGACGAGTATCGGGAAATCCTCGCTCGTTCTTAGGGACGCGGCTTGCCTCTATGAGAGCCTATCTGAGTGCGGTGTTTGCGAGTTTCTCGTCTAAGTGAATGTCTCTTCCGAGCAAGTGTCTCGACCAAGCAGAGCTCTCGTTTGAGAATTTTCGGGGACCGGGGATCGGGGATCCGGGATCGGGGATCGGGGATCCGGGATCGGGGATCGGGGATCGGGGATCCGGGATCGGGGACCGGGGACCGGGGATCCGGGGATCCGGGATCGGTTTTTTGTTATATGAAGAAGCGGTTTCTTTTTAAAAGTTTCAATTCGCCTGTCCGATCAATTAGTCGTCAATTCCCATGCGGGATGCGCCCACGCTCGTTCCCGATTCTGTAAACGTGATAGCTGTAATTTCAAGGGTGAAGCGACTTTTTTCGGAGTCGCTCATCGGCATCACCCGCTAAAAAACTTTCCTAATTCGACTTCTTGATGGACCTTACTTCCCTCTTAAGGCGCTTTGCTTCGTGGCGGCTCCAGTCAGCGCAGTACCCTCGCTTCAACCCAAGAAAGTTGCGGACTAAGAACCAAATGCAGCCGGTTTTGCGGCCAAGCTGAACTTGACTTTATACCATCGGTCACGTAGAGATGGTCGCTCTCAATCAGCAAGGAAACGACAATAAAAAACGTAAAGAACTTGGTAAAAAAAGCCGCTCGATCGAGCCACGTGGACTCGTCAATGCGACGGGGTAGCGTGGCAAAAGCACAGCACTCTGAGCGCCGAGATCGAAATCCGCGAAGCGGTCAAATGGCGATGCTTAAGTCGAAGAAATCGGCTTATGGAGGTCAGTTAAGAAATACCCGTGCTGGGCGAGAGGGCGCGCGGCCTCTGTCCGTCCGAGATTCCATGCACCTCGTCCTTCGATCCTCCAAGGCGAAAGGCGAATGGTCATTTTTGCGTTCGCGAAACGCGAAAGTAGTGAAGTCGGTTGTCGAAAAATTTGCGTTTGTCTACGGCGTGAAGATTCTTTCGCTGGTCAATGTAGGCAATCATCTACACCTCCACATTCGGCTTGGAAGCAGGTTCAGCTACAAGCCGTTTGTTCGAGCTATCACCGGTTCGATTGCAATGGCAATCACGGGAAAAAATCGCTGGACTCAAGCGAGGATTGCATTGGCGGAGACGATTTCACCGGTGAGTGCGGCGCAATCCGCCACAGCGATCACTTCTGCGGAAGCGATTGGGGTTGCTACCGCGGTAGCTACGCGATTTTGGGATCATAGACCTTTCACCCGGGTTGTAAGTGGCTTTAAGGCTGCGCGGCGACTTATTGATTATTTGAGAATTAATGAAATGGAAGGCTGGGGCTTTAGTAAATTTGAAGCGCGCGGGATGTTTGAAATCGAACGCAAACTTCAGCTTGGAATTTCAACATGGGGAGCTGGCTAGTACAACTTTCAGCTGAGAGGGTTTGGCCTGAGCGATTTGGATCACCAGTTGTGGCGGATTGACATTGACGGTTTGAATTTAACGCTGCCGTGTTTGCGCTATGAAAATTGAAGATTTTTTTGCCAATTTCTGCCATTGGGGAACCAGCTTCCTCTTGCGCTCCCTAGACCAGATTATGCGCGAGCACAGGTCTTGCCTTAACCTGGAAAGGTTTTGTCTGAATCAGCACAGGTCTTGCGTTAACCTGCAATGGACCACAAGCCGGCCGTGAGTCAGGCTTTCTGCACCGAATGGAGTCGTCAGTTGAGTTTGCGTTTGAGCGGGTTTTTCCTCACTTTTTTACTTTGTGTCCTGCCGTTGATTGGCAGCCGCGCACTTGCGCAATCTGCTGAGCTAACTCAGGGCGAAGCTGGGAGTGAGGTCCAAACTGGTCATCAAATCCTGGTAGGTGGAGATTCCGGGCAAGTCACGGATGCGCCAGCGGTGACAAATACTCAAGAGCATGGGGCCGCATCCAATACCTCCGCTGCGGAGGATAAAAAAATATTTTCGAAGGACGCCGTCAGTCCCGACGGGCGGAAGGACAGTGGCGTGGCACTGCCATGTTTGCGCGATCTTGGGGTCATCGATTGCATACTGACCTATGGATTTCGGGTGATCGAATTTCATGCGATTGGTGAAGAGGTCATCGCCCGGTTTCAAAGGCTTGATGGGACGGTGAACGATGCGGACGTCATAGTGATGAGTTCTCACATCGAAGATGCCGCACTGAATGATCGAATCAATCTTGACGAGAGCCCCGTTATTTTTGCTCAATTTCAGCAGCTCTCTGGCGCTAGGTATGAGATTCCTCGAACTGCAAATGAGATAAAGCGATCGCTTGGTTTTTCTGAGGAGACGCTGATCGCCCCAGTGGACTGGTTGGAAATTCTAAAAGTTCATTTGGAACGAACTCTTTCAACTACACCCACTGTTAGTGATTTAATCTTGGACTTATTGGGAGTTGAACTAAACCCAGTCGTAATTGAAGCTAACTGAAATTCGCTCGCGTTTCGAATCGAGCGGGACTGTAGGAACCTCGTGGCGAAGCCAGCTTTCAAACAAAACAACGTCGCCCGCCTTGGGTTTTAGCTCAAAAAATGGTTGGTCCTCTTTAGGTGCCTGAGGATGGCGCGGTGGCTGCGCCATGAAACGTTCCAGTCTCGGGTCTTCGAATTTGATCGGGCTAGTGCCAGGCGGAGTAGTAACGTAGAAGGTGCCGCTGACGACCGCAAGCGGATGCAAGTGTAAGCTATGGTTCGCGCCTGCGGGCATGATGTTGACCCAACAGGTCACCATTCTTAAGCGGCCGCCGCCTAAATTCCAGTTCTGCATTTTTGAAAAACGAGCGACGTGTTTGTCTAAGTATTTTTCCAATTCCGCAAATGGTGGGAACTGGGAATGAAGAGCGTCCATCGAGCCATAGGAAGTAAATCCGCCTTTGTAGTTGGAACGCGACCAGGCCTGACCGTCTTCGTCGATGTCGCGAATGATGTGCGCATCGCGCTCGATCACTTTCCGCAGACGATTCGCTGAGTTGCTTGAAGGCGAAGAGTGTGCCAGCGGAGCCTGATAAATTCGCGTCGGAAAAAGCGTGTGTGTAGCCACACCGTTTTAATAGCATTACTGGGCATGATTACAAACGCTATCAGACTTCGGTTTCTAGAGGGCCAAGGGGTCTTTCATCAGAGGTTGGCCGTCGGAACCAACGGCCACTCCCGCCAGAGGATCTAAAGCGTTGTCCCGATTGACTGCATGAGGTCCCGGCTGGCGAAACCCGATTAAACGCTCTGTTGCAGCGGTTACCGCTAGGTTCGCGAAATGGCGAGATTCCGCACGAATAGTCGTTGCGACAAATTCAGCTAGCCATTCTGCCGTTGACGCAGTGTTTGCTCCAATTTCTCGCACTTTTTCGATGGATTCCTTCAGTTCAGTCTTGTTTCGTAGGATCATAAATGAACCTCCTGCTTTTAACAGTGTAGGGCTGTTTTCGGATTTGGCGAGACACAACCAATGGGTATTCCGTCAGTTTTGACGTTTATAAAGTCTGTTTGTCGAAGCTTTCTTCTTGAGAATCCTCCTGCTAGGCTTTGGTACGCCACAGGCGCACTTCACTGGATCGTGAAGGAAAGGGTTTGGACATGTTATCTCAAGGAGTTGTCAAAAAGGTCTTGGACGCGGCACTCGAGCGCGGCGCGCAGTTTGCCGAGCTTTTTGTAGAAGACACTTACCAGAGTGAATTGCGCCTTGTTGACTCGAAACCGTCCAATGCCGTGATTGGCCGTTTGAAGGGCGCCGGAGTGCGTGTTTTCTACGGCCATGAACAGGTCTACGTGACGACCAACGATCTAACTGAAGCGGGCCTTCTTAAGGCGGCCCGGACGGCGGCGGCCGCGAAGCCCGTCGCGGGCGGCGGAGTGACTCGTGTCGAGTCAAAGGCCTTCCGACCAGAGGAGTTTGATCAAATTCATCATTACCTGACCAAGCCTTGGGAGTACGACTCTGGCAAAAAGTTTCAACACTTAGTGACGATGGACAAAGCCGCTCGAACTCGCTCGGCGATGGTCACCCAAGTTGAACCGTTCCTATTAGAAAAGTGTCAAAAGATTTTGGTCGCCAACAGCGACGGGGTTTGGGCAGAAGATGAGCGCAATTACGTGCGTGCCGGCTGCAATGTTTCACTTGAAGATCAAGGTAGTCGGGAATCTCAGCACACTCGCCTTGGACAGGTTGGAACCAGCGAGTGGTTTGACACCGTTGATTTTTCGAAACTTGCGACCGACGCGGTTGATCGAGCGAAGCTTCTGATTCACGCAGATTACGCTCCTGCAGGAGAATTCCCGGTTGTGATCGACAACGGATTTGGCGGAGTGATTTTCCACGAGGCTTGCGGCCATGGACTGGAAACAACTTCGGTGGCGAAAGACGCCTCGGTGTTTTGTGGAAAGAAAGATCAGAAAATTGCGGAAAGCTGTGTCACGGCCATCGACGACGGAACAATCGCAAACGCATGGGGTTCTTTGAACGTTGATGACGAGGGAATGAAGACGAAGAAAACCGTTTTGATCGAAAATGGTGTTTTGAAAAGCTACATCGTTGACGACATGGGAGCGAAGCAGACTGGTTTTGCGCGCACGGGAAGCGGACGAAGACAGAGTTACAAGTATGCTCCAGCGTCACGTATGCGGAACACTTACATCGCGGCTGGCAGTGATAGTTTAGACGATATGATTCGCGACATTGATTTCGGGATTTACGCCAAAGAAATGGGTGGTGGATCCGTTTCGCCAGGAACAGGCGATTACAATTTTGGCGTGACCGAAGGTTGGCTCATTCGAAACGGAAAACTTGAAAAGCCAGTGAAGGGTGCAACTTTGATCGGGCGCGGAATAGAAACTTTAGGTCGCATCACTAAAGTGGGATCGGATCTTCGTTTGCAAGATGGTATGTGCGGTTCGGTCAGCGGAAGTATTCCTACGACCGTAGGACAGCCGGCATTGCTGGTTTCAAAAATCCTTGTAGGCGGACGTGCCGGGGGTGCGAAGTGAACGAAAACGTAGGGACACACGAGCAGGGCACATTCGATTACGGCACGATTGAAAAGGGCTTTCAAACGCTCTCGGAATTAGCCAGAAAAGATGGCGTTGATCTTGAGCTGATTGTTGAACGCGGTGAAATGCTGGGACTCTCGGTTTCACAAGGGAAGCTAGAAAAGTTTGATAGCTCACAAAGCCAGGTCGGAGGCCTAAGAGTGCTGATGAATGGCGTTGAGGGTTATAGTTGGACGGAAAGCCTGCATGACGAAGACCTTGTCGCTGCCTACCGTGACGCCCTGGAAAGTGCAAAGTTTTCGGCCCGTGGAAACGTCATGCGATCAGTTGAAGAGCGAGCAAAGGAAATGATTGAGCTCTGGGGATCAGGTGCCTCAGTCGTCGTGAAAGAAGATCCGGCTCTTTTTAACGACACGCTTGGAAAAGTATCGATGGATTCAAAAATCGATCGCGCAAAAATGCTGGAGTTGAAGTCTAAGGAGCGCGATTCGCGGATCGCAAATGTGCCGTACAATCGCTATAGCGAAACAAGCGGCGAAGTGATGATATTCAACTCGAAAGGCGTTCGCGCTCGTCAACGTCGAACGGGAGTCATGGGTTATACCTATTGTCTTGCAAAATCAGGTGAGGAATCGCGGATGGCTGGCGAAAGCTTCTTTACACGAAACGCGACCTCGGTTCCAATCGCAGAGACAGCGGCGCTTGCCGCGGAGAAAGCAGTCAATAAACTAGGTTCTGTTTCGCCAGAAACTGGGAGATATCCAATCGTGATCGATCGAGAAGTAGCGGCCGAGGTTTTCGGATTAATCGCCGACTACTTTTCAGCGAAATCGCTAGCCGAACGTACTACGATTTACGGAAAAAGTCCCGAGCCATCGGCCAATCTTGGTCAAGTGGTTGGAAGCGCAGTTCTGCAAATCTCCGATGATCCGCAGTTGGACGGTGGAATCGGCAATCGCCCGTTTGATTCAGAAGGCGTGCCGACAAGGAAGACTCTTCTCGTCGAAAATGGCGTGCTGAAAGCGTTCTTAACGAACTCGGTGTATGCAAAGCGCTTAGGTCTTCCACACACTGCGAACGCCAGCCGGTCCGCACGTACTCAGCTGGACGTGGGGCCGTCAAATTTGGTTGTGTCTGAAGGTTCGGAAACTTTCGAGCAGCTGATGGCGACGTATCCAAAAATGATTTACGTCACAGATTTCACTGGCTACCACGCCGGGTTCCAACACGGATCTGGATCTTTCAGTTTTCAGAGTGAAGGGGAGCTTTGGGAAAACGGAAAGAAAGTGAAGTCTCTTTGCAATTTCGTCGTCGCCGGATCCATCGACGAAATGTTAAAGGGACTTGAAAAAGTAAGTTCGAGGCTTTCGCCGAAATCTTCCTCGGTGATTGCGCCCGATTTATTAGTCAAATCATTGTCAGTCGCGGGTGCTTAATTTTACGTACCGACAGGTGCGCCCATTAGGCGGCGTTCTTTTTTATTCCAGTGGCCTGCCGATTAGTGGTCACAGTGAAAGTTGGAAACGAGAGAACAATGCCCCCACCCAATTGGGCAGGGGCGACCAAGAGGTTCTCAGCCGCAAGGGCATAGGCCCTACTAACGCTTAATATCGTGTGATCAAAACTAAAATGTCGAAGATCATTCGTTAAATGCTTCCAAGCAGTGAAACACAGCACCTGATCGGTAGGGTTAAATTCGAAATGTCCTGCTTCGCCTTGAGCGTTGAGTTCATCAAGCAAAGCAGCAATTTCGATGAGGGACTTGCCAGAGATTTTCAAAAGGGGTGCGTGTGCCACAAAGACCGGAATTTCATCGGGGATTCGAATGACGATTTCAATAGGTGAGTCGGTCTTTGTCGCAGGAGCAACAACGATCGCAGTTTTGTTTCCAGCATTTCGAATTTGAAAACCGAGGTCAGACTTCAAGGATTTAGTTATCTCTGCAAATACTCTCTCGGTACTGCCTTGAAACAAAACTTGTCCGTTGGATACGAAGCGTGATGGTGGAACGACCGTGCGGGTCTCGAAGCGCGAGTTATAGAGTTCAAAAGAAAAATCTCCCGCTATCGCGCTGTCGGTCAGGCGATCTTCAAGCGTTCTAGCAAAGGCGATAACATTTAAAATATCAATCGTCAGGTTTTCGACTTCATCGGTTGAACGACCCTTCTGGCCAATATAGGAGGCGCGAATTCGAAGACCACCTTTTGAGTTATTCAACGCTGGATCTATCGGCAGAACAGTCGCTCCACGCAGTCCGAGGTTTTCTACGCAGGCCAATCGCTGCAATTCTTCTAACGACATAGTCGCAAGACATAGCGGCGACAGATCGATCGAGGTTGAGAACATTTGGTATTGGTGATTGACGAGAGTTCGGGCGACCTCGATTTTCCAAGCGGGAAGGCCGTCAAAGCGAATTTCAATATTGTTTTGTTCCAACACTTGCACATTTGCGTCGGACAGGACCGATCGCATTGAAACCGCAAGTCTTGGGATGGCCTCTGCCATCATCGAGCTATCTCGGATATTTTCCACTTTTGATACACTCCCGCAAACGTTCCACTTGAGAGCCTAACTAGATCAGTCTGCTTTGGTTTCGGGTACCGTTGAACTGAAATCGTGAAGAAGTCCTAACATTTAACAAAATGTTGGGCCTCGCATCTCAATTCGGGAATCATAATAAAATGCAAATCAACTTGAAACACCAGCCGGCGAGCTTGGGCTCTGGCCGCTAGTGATGCGCGGCTCGATCTGCTTCCCATTGAAGTCGGCTTCCGTCGGGCGATGGAATGACCTCAAGTCGTTGATCAATTTGAGATTTCAATTCTTGAACGTGCGAAATAACGCCAACCATTCGTCCCCCAGCCTGGAGGTCGACGAGCGTCCTTAGAGCTAGGTCGAGTGATTCGGAATCCAGCGTTCCAAAGCCCTCGTCGATGATCACAGAATCGAGTTTGACGCCGCCAAGATCGGCCTGAACCACATCGGCAAGACCCAGAGCGAGGCTCAACGCAGCCATAAAGGATTCGCCACCGGAGAGCGAATCGGCATGACGTTCTTTTCCCGTCATCGAATCCTCAACGCTCAAACTTAAACCCTGGGATTGCGCCAAATTCTGTGTCAGTGCTGGACGTCGAAGAAGATAGCGACCGCGACTCATTCGCCCAAGGCGGAGGTTTGCTTGATCGAGCACATCCTCGAATCGACTTTGCAAGACAAATCTCGCCAGTGGCACGGCTAACCTGTTATGAGCTCGATCGCCTGACAGCAGACCGTTAATTCGGATGGATCGTTCGGATTCATTTCGAATTTTATTTAGCTTTTTTCTGTCAGAATCGATGCTACCGGAGATCCGTTGTAGATTTTCATCTTCCACTCTAAGCCGCGCTAAAAGTGTCTCGCTGCTTTGAAGCGCGAGGCCTACTTCTTGGAGCTCGGTTCGAAGGGCAGCAACCGTCGTCGACCTCGTGTCTTCAGGTAGGAGCAAAGTCAGTTCCGACAAGCGACGCAAACCTTCTTCTCTCGCCGCCTTGGCTTGAATCTGTTTTGTTTCGAATTCCCGTACGGCAGTTTGGCACCGATCGCGGTCACTTTTTGTAAAATTCCAATTGGGAATATCGACCGTAGGATGAGTTTTTCCGACCGAAAGGAGCTCTGTCTCACGCATTGATTCGATTCCTTGAATTTCTAACTTCAGTGCCGCGATTTCAGTGTCTTTGGCGGATAGGATTCCAGTTAGATTAGCCAGCTTCGAATCGAAAGTTGTGAGTTCATTTGTGGTTTGTGCGATGAAAGCTTCTCGTGCTTCAATTTGTTTTTTCGCCTCTGAGCCTCGAGCGATAACTAATTCAAGATCGCGATCGGCAGGTGCAATCTCTTCGAGCTTACTTTGAAGCTCACGCTCTCTTTTTGCGATTGCTTCAAATTTTACATCGTGGCTAGCGACGAGACTTGAAAGTTCTTGACGAGTTTTGATCAGCAGAAGGGCATGGCGCTCGGTTTGCCCAGCGAGCGCGGCAAAGTCAGTAACGGGTTTGGAAATATTAATTCCGGAATTCCGGGAAGCTTTCAGACCAAGTGATTCGATGAGGTTGTAGATTGACAAGAGACTTGCTTTACGCTGAGCGATTAGAGTCGAATGTCTCTCGCGAAGTTTGGAGTGGTTTTCTTGTGCCTTTTTTAAAGTGCCGAGATCGACTTTTGGCGATGTACCTGCCATTGCAGGTCTTGGATGTTCAAGACTTCCGCAAACGGGGCATGGATCTTTTTCTTTCAATTGGAGAGCAATTCTTGCGGCTTCAGCTTGGTGATAGGCAAGTTCCATCTGGGCAACCAAGTGATTTGAAGTTTCCGCCTCTTGACGCTCGGTGCTTGAAAGCAAGACATCTGTTTTCTCCAATGTCACCAGCGAATCTAAAATTGCAGGGGCCATCTTGTCGGCCATCGTTTTTCGGCTAGCCATGTCTTTGTTGAGGTCCGTGAGTGCCAAGCGTTCTTGATTGAGCGACATTTGCTCTTTGCTGAGTGCGCTAAGGACCGGAAAAAGCTCGCGTAACTTTTGATATTCAATTTTGAAGTCTGCAAGCCTAGGCACCCTAGCGGCCTCGTCTTCGAGGCCCAGTTTTAGCCTCTGAATCGTCGCTGCCAAAGAGTTAGATTCTTTTGCGGCAACATCACGTCGATTGATGAGTTCAGCAAGCTGCCGAGTCGCGCGGCCATAGTTTTCATTGAATGAACGGTAATTTCCCAAGAGATCATAAAGTTCAAATTTTGAGCGATCATCGTCTATCGCCCCGCGTGTCTCTTCTAGGCTTGAAAGTTGGCCATCAATTTCGACTAAACGTCGAGACGTGGATTCAAAGTCTTCCTTCAGCTTCAGGTGGTCCCGAAGTGCAGTTGTCTGAGCACGTAGGTTTTCGGCTTTGGCCGACGCAAGGCCTACTTCGTTCATTATTGATTGAAGCCGAGTTGGAATTTCTTCTGTGCTGGCAAGTCCAGTGGACTTTAATTTCGCTTCAATTTCTTGAACTTGCTGTTTCCACTGCGTTTCGAGATCACGAACGTGTGTGGCAACGAAACTTTGCAATCGTGAAAACCGATCGGTTTGGAAGAGTCGCTCTAGAATTGTTTGCCGTTCCGAGCTGGTACTAGAGAGAAACTCCCGAAACTTACCTTGCGGCAGAATCACGACCTGGCGAAATTGCCGTTCGTTCATCCCGAGAAGAGTTTCAATTTCGCGATCAACGGATTCCAATTTTGATGCGACAGGAATCCAGTTTTCAGTTTTGGAAATTTCTTGCGTGAAGGCTTGCGCACTTGTGGGGAGAGCGCTGTGAAAGCGCCAAAGTTCCGCGCTCCCTTTCAGTTCGGTGAAACCGTCTCCGCGTTTTTTGGGTACTTGCTGGCTGGGAATGCGGTGAACGCGAAAGGCTTCCTCACCGACGGTGAAAATGAGTTCAGTTTCTGTTGGAAGACTATTGTCGGCGAGGTGGGAGCGAAGTGCGCGGAGATCCTTTTCTCGCTCCGCGGTGCTGGGGCGCCCGAAAAGTGAAAAACACAAACCGTCTAAGAGTGATGTTTTTCCTGCACCAGTACGGCCGTGGATCAGAAACAGGCCGCCGTTGAAGACGCGGAAAAAATCGACGGTCTGGCTAGTTGCAAAAGGACCGAATGCTTGAAGCCGAAGTTGCACTGGTTTCACGATTTCACTGCTTTCATGGCTGAACCTCGTGATCTTCTTTCGTAAAGCGACCAAGCATCTCGACTAACCAGCGAAGATCTTCCTCGGAGAGTGGCTCTGTGGCAGCCGCTTGACCGAATTGCATCAAAATTTCGGCATCCGAAAGTTCCCGACGCATGTTTCGATGAAGTCGATCGGAGGACTCGGCACTTTCTCTTGTCCAATCCGTCTTTCGACTGACGTGAAGAAGCCCCGGAAGGACAGCGCTCAATCGACGATAGGCCTCAAAAGGCATCGCGGTTTCGGTCAACAGGGCAATGATGTAGTCCTCTCGTTTTTCTTTTTCTTTCTGCCGCTCGGTTTCGATGAGATCTTCGAGCGCGCCCTCAATGACTCTTAACTTTTTAGATCTCTGAAATGGAGTGAATCTAAACAGATCATCTTTTTCGGTCGATCCGAGTCGGATCTCACAAACGCCTTTTTCCTGATCTGCCTCGGATTGTGAGTAGGGGAAGAGCGATCCACTGTAACGAATTTTCTCCGTCTTAATTTTTTGCGGACGGTGAAGGTGTCCAAGCGCGACATAATCGAAATCTGATAAAAGTTCGGCTGGTACCATTTCGCTTCCACCGACCGAAAGCGGTCGCTCGGATTCGGAAATTTCGCCACCTGTGACGTAGGCATGAAGCATAAGTACGATGCGGAATCCGCGCTCGCGGTGAATTTTGATTGGCGTCGCTAGACTTTGCAAAATTAGTTTCAGCGCTTCTTCGTGACTTCGCACGGGAGTTTCAGTTTTGAAGAAGTGCCCCCACTCTGTTGGCTCGAGGTAAGGGATGCCGTAGACCGCGACCTTGTTTTCGCCCGCGATATGTTCGAATGGATGAAAGATAGAATCGCAGGTCGAAAAAACGTGGAGACCGGAGGCCCTCATAAGTTCTGCGCCCATTCCAACGCGAGTGTTTGAATCGTGGTTACCAGGAATCATGCAAACGGGTATTTCTAGCTTTTGAACGACTTCCGTTAAAAACCTACTGAGCACCCGAATCGCATCTTCAGGCGGAACGCTCCGATCGAATAGATCTCCAGCTAGCAATAGAAAATCGGGCCGCGCGCCAGGCGATTCAAACCGCTCGAGCAATTCTTTGAGCGCGGATTCTTGATCTGCCAACAGTGGCCGCCCAAAAAGGGTCTTTCCGAGGTGCCAATCTGAAGAATGAATGAAGTTTACCACGGATGGTATGTAACAAATTTGACGTTCGATTGGGAACTTGCTGGTATGGGACAGCGGGGGGCGTTGTGAGAATTCCGGTCGTTTACTCTCAATTGATGGTTGCAGACAGTGGGCATAGTGTCTCTCCGTCGGCTTCTAAACCAGCAATGGTTGCAGCGGCCCTCAAGCAGCATGGTTATCCAGTAGATTTTTTTGAGCCCAGTCCTGTGACAATCGAAGATTTTATTCGGGTTCATGACCCACGCTTTGTGCAGGCGGTTCTGGAGGGCCGTGAAGACAACGGTTTCGGCAATCGCTCGGCAGATGTCGCTAGGTCGCTACCCTACACCAGCGGATCGTTGTTGACCGCAGCCAAGCTGGCTTTAGCGCCAAGTATGCACGCGGTGGTCGCCTCTTTGTCATCGGGATTTCATCACGCTCTCTATTCGAAGGCCGAAGACTTTTGCACCTTTAATGGACTTATGGTTGTAGCTGCTAATCTTATCGCAAGCGGAGCCGCCACAAGGCTTGCGATCGTCGATGCTGATTACCACTATGGCAACGGAACCGACGAAATTTTGGATCGCACTGGACTACGGGCGAATGTCTTTCATCTCACTTTTGGGAAAGATCTTAAGCGGCCTGATCAGGTTTCTCAGTATTTTGATCGCTTACATACCTTAGAAGAGGAATTGCGCAGATTTCAGCCGAGTTTGATCTTGTATCAAGCCGGTGCTGACGCGCACGTCGAGGATCCGTTAGGTGGAATGCTATCCACGGAGGAGATGGGCCTTCGCGATGAAACCCTTTTTACAATTGGAAAACGTCTTGGAATTGGGGTGGTTTTCAACCTTGCTGGCGGATACCAGCGGGACGCAGATGGTGGTTTCCAAAAGGTGATTCAATTACATCTGAATACTTTCTCGGCGGCGCTTCGAGTTTTTGGTCCCTCGACTTGAGCAAGGATGGCTTGCGCTGGGCGTCATCCACTTCCGTTCCGCTCGGAACAAGTTAGCCTTTAAAAATGTTGGCGCTCACGCTTCATCCAACCGAACTTCGAAAGCCGAATCACTTGGTACGAGCGAAGCTGCGCGCGTCTCCTGTTGATTCTGGAAAGTTGCTTTTGTTTTACGAAATTCAAGGTGCAAATAGAATTGCCTGGCCGAATGCTGAACCGGGCACGGTGCCAAGCAATCGCGAGGATTCCTTTTCAGGACGACGCCGAGATGAACTTTGGAAGGCGACTTGTTTTGAGTGTTTTCTGGGCCTAGCAGCCCAGTCGACCTACATCGAATGGAATTTTTCGGTCGATGGCGATTGGGCCGCCTATGCGTTTAAAAACTACCGTGGCGAGATGGCGCAAGCCTCTGTTGCAGCTCCCCAGTTTCATTTGCCAAACAAGTCAGAGCGACTTTTTATTGAAGTGGAAACTGATTTGCCTGCAGAGCTTCGGTCTCCAGTGGCCGATGGACTAGACTTTTCGCGTCTTGAAGCGAGTCTGACCGCAGTGATCGTCGAAGTAGGGCAAGATAAACCGTTTTATTGGGCAGTTGAGCATCGGCGCGAGAAACCTGATTTTCATGCGCGCGAGAGCTTCACATTGATTCCTTGATATTGAGATTTCCGTCGGAGAATGCGGGATTGGATTGGTGGTTGGATGAGTCAAAAAATATCTTCAGTTTATCTTTCGGGATTTGATTCTTTTTTGAAAGAAAAAAATAATCGCAAAGTATTGCAAGGAAAGCGTGTTGCACTTCTCGCGCATCCAGCCTCGATGAGCTATGCTTCGAAATCCACATTTGGGTTTGAACACTCGATGGATGCACTGATTCGCTTCGCCAAAGAAACTCGTGAGTTTAAAGTGACGGCTGCCTTTGGTCCTCAGCATGGGATGCGCGGCGAGAAGCAAGACAATATGCAAGAGACCGAAGACTACATCGACCCCATTTGGAAAGTTCCCGTTTTTTCGCTTTACGGTGAAGTTCGAAGACCTACGCCAGTGATGCTTGATACTTTCGACGTCTTGCTGGTCGATTTACAAGATGTTGGTACCAGAATCTACACGTTTTTGACGACTCTTCTTTACGTGATGGAAGAGTGCGCGAAGCTAGGGAAACGTGTGGTTGTCCTTGATCGGCCGAATCCAGCGGGGCGTCCCGTAGAAGGAACGCTTCTTGAAAAAGGATATGTCAGTTTCGTTGGTGCGGCAGAAGGCCTTCCGATGCGTCACGGTCTTACCCTAGGCGAAGCTGGATCGTGGTTTAAGAAGCGGTTGAAGATCGATCTAGAATTCGATGTCGTGAGGATGGAAGGATACGACATGGAGGCTCGCCCAGGTTACGGTTGGCCCGAGGGTCAGATCTCATGGGTGAACCCGAGTCCTAATGCTGCCAGTCTTTCGATGGCGCGCGCTTTTCCAGGAACGGTTCTGATTGAAGGTACAACGCTTTCAGAAGGCCGGGGCACGACAAGGCCGCTAGAAACTTTGGGCGCTGAAAAGTTAGACCCGCAAGAGGTCCTCGAAAAGATGCACGCGCTACGTCCGCAATGGATGAAAGGATGTCTGTTAAGACCGACCTGGTTTTTGCCGACGTTCCAAAAGCACGCAGGGAAAATCATCGGTGGCTTTCAAGTTCATGTCGACAGTCATCATTACCGGCATGAAGAGTTCAAACCCTACCGCCTCGTGGCACTTTGGTTGAAAGCGATTCGTACGCTTTCGCCTGAGTATCCGATTTGGCGGGACTTTCACTATGAATATGAAAAAGAGAGGCTGGCCATTGATCTTATCAATGGTGGCCCGTCACTTCGTGAGTGGGTTGATCAGCCAACCGCTTCAACAGAAGCTTTCGAAGCAAGAATGAAACGCGACGAAGCCTCTTGGTTAGAAGATCGCCGCGAATTTTTACTTTATTAAAGATCTGCTGCTGCAGCCCATCGAAGCATGCCGGCGCAGCAATGATGCCAGCGACTCAAATTGAAACGCGATGCTTTGCACCAGGTATGATCATGGAATGATCAGTGTTTAATCCCACATCAATGACTTAACTGCTTAATTCAATAAGGGGTTTGTCCAATGGGTCGCGAATGACTTTACGCGCAGTAAACTCGACCTCCTTGAAATCATTCAGTTAGTCCGCGGCCTGGCTTCTGCACTAGCTCGCTTCTGCAATAGCTCGCTTCTGCAAAAGGCGTCGGTGTCTAAGTAAACTGCAACAAGGAAAATGGAGATTTAACCGCATATGAAAACATCAGCCAGAACGACAAACGACATGAAAATTTTGATGGCAATAGTTGTATCAAGTGTCCTTGCACTTTCGTCAATCAGCGCAAGAGCTCAGTCGATCGACGGCCAAACGGTTTTACAGACTTCCAATGCGATCGAAAACGAAGTCAGTGCGATGCTTAAAAACTTTCAGCGCTTTCAAGCTTCGTATTTCGCCAACAACGGCCGATATGCCACAAGTCTGAAGGAGCTTGCATTTAGTACCCCCGCAGTTTTGAAGGACTATGGTGCGCTTACGATCGTTGCCACTCATCCTATGGGGTACATGGCCGACTTTGTTTTTTCTATTACCGCTCGTTCACGGGGGCTCACGAAAGACCGGATCAGTGTGAGTGAGTTTGGAATCATGGGGGCACCTCGCTATACCACGCTCTCAGAAGCAAGAAATGAAATTATCAACTACGTTCGCGCTGCCTCGACGGCTCAAAAGGCTTACATTACGGAATTCGGTTATCCCTCAACGGATCTTATGATGCTTGGTGTTCGACCGATTCCTCACCTCTACAGTCTTGGTCAGCTCAAGATGGAAGTCGTGATTCTCCCTCCGTCACCGCCTCTCACTCGTGTCACATTCACGTGGAAGGCCACGTTCACTCCAGCGGAAGTTGGTGCGGCCGGGACTCATCCTCCGGGAAGCATAGGCTATCTCAATGGAATGGCATTGCGGCCAGGTCCCCCAAGCGGAAGTCTTTGTCTTGACCTCATGCAGGTGAAAATAATGGGTGTTACTGACCTTATCTATTCGATCGATCACCTCGGCGTCATCAGGACATCACAGCCAGCTTCGAAGTGCACATACTAGGCTGTGCATTCGCTTCTCAAAGTTTTCGGCCGAGCTATGGCTTAAGAGAATGAAACCAAACTAAAAAGCGGCGACGAACCTGTTGGGTAATGCGATCGCCGTGCTTTGATTTCAAGGTCTGTGTAAGGACGCGTTTCGACTTCAATGACGTTGTTCATTTGGCTCTTCATCGCCATCGAGCGAAATGAATCCATCGCGCCCAACAGGCGCCTCCAATCCAGATTAAGTTAACGAGGAACCTTGCGATTTGATCTGTGCGGTGTTCTTTGCTGCGACTGGCGTGCGGCGCCTACCTCAAGTTTAAGCCTCAAGTTTTTAGACTTCTCAGTGGCTGTCGAAATTTTTTATTTTTCTCTTGACCACGTTTCGCATGGGTTTTCGCCGAAGCGGCGGAATCAGATGGGTGACAATTAGCTATGTCGTGATTCGCGTTTATCGATCGAAGAGCAGGTTTGTCGCGTACCTTCGTTGCCGGCCGTGAATCGAAAGCTGTCGTTCGTTACGCGCGATCTGTGCGCGCAAAACCCGTGTTTTAAAATATGAGGTAGTGTTCTTCGCAAGAGAGATAGTGGCTGTCTTTTCTTGTCGGAGGATCTATGAACCTAAAGTCTTTTTCCAATATCGAACTGCTAAACGGTGTACGTAGCTTGCGCGGTGACGAGCGAAAGCTTGATCGCCAGATTGTCGAATACATTTGCGAAATCGAATCGCGCAGGCTTTATGCGGAACTTGGGTTTGCAAATATCATTGATTGGTTGGTGAAAGACCTCGGTTATAGCGAGTCTTCTGCGTATCGACGGATGATGGCTGCGCGCGCGATTCGTGGGGTGCCGGAAGCGGCCGGGAAAATTGAAGACGGAAGATTGAACTTGGTAACACTTGCGAAGGTTCAATCTGCGATTCGCCGTGAAGAGAAACGAACCGGTCATCGCGTTTCGCTCGAAACTCGGTCGACCATGATCGCGCAGACCGAAAACAAAACTTTGCGCGAAACTGTGCGCATTGCCGCCGAGCATTTCCCAGAAGCGATACAGGCCTCGGGCTCGCAGATTTTTTCGACGCAGATTGTTTTAACAGATGAACAGCTCGCACTGCTTGAGCGAGTGCGTGAGCTAAGATCACATTCCAACTTCGGTGCGTCGCTAGGCGAGATTGTGGCGGCTATAGCAAACGAGTACCTCGATCGAAACGATCCACTTCGACGCGAAGTGAAACCTCGATCGGTGGTAAAGGAGCCGCGCGACACGCCAATTGGAAAAACATCAGCCGGAGGGGCAGCTCATTCGATGGAAGAGCCCCTATCTGAAATCTCCGGAGGTTCGCCGCAAGGCGGCACCACTGTGGTGTTCGAATCAGATTTACGTTCACGTAGTGGCGCAAGACGCACGTCGATTGCGCCGTCGACTCGTAACTTTGTGAGGCGACGTGCGGGCGACGCGTGTGAATATCAGGGCACCGGCGGTCAGCGTTGTGGATCGCGGTTTCAAACGCAGATGGATCATGTGATTCCAGTGGCGTTGGGTGGAAAGAATGATCTCACGAACCTTCGGCTATTGTGCAGAACTCATAATCTACTCATGGCCGAGAAGACTCTCGGTCTGAAAAAGATGAGTCAGTTTCGAATACCATTATAACGACTTTGCAATCGCATAAAGCCGGAGAAGCATAATTTGATGAGAATAGTATTAAGTAGGCTGCATAGATCAGACCCAGTTGATTAAAATCTATGTCGAACTTGATACGGAAAATGGTGTGGTCGAGCCATTATTCACGAGTCTCGCGCACTTGAAAATGTTGAAAGCCCCACCGAAGTCAAGATGATGGCGCCGCCGATAAGTTGGGTAGGGCCCATGACTTCGCTGAGTAAAAGTGTTGCGAAAATAGCTGCAAACGGCGATTCGAGCAGGAATAAAAGCGACGCAGTGGTTGGAGGGATGTACTTCTGCGCTCGCACTTGAAGTGCGAATGCGATCAGCGTCGATCCGATCGCAAGACTTAAAAAGCCAATTGTCGCGACACCCGGCTCAAGTACTAACCGAACCGGAAAGCTAAATGCCCCAGGTTCAATTGCCAGCGCAATTGCCAAGGTCGGAAGGCCAGCCATCAAACTTTGTGCCGTGTTAAATTTGTGACTATCAAATCCTTGACCAAGCTTCGCGCTGACCCGGTCAATAGCGAGAATGTGAAATGAGGCACAGAATGCTGCAAGCAATGTTAAAAAATCGCCAAAGTTAAGACGTGATCTTTCGTCGAGATCCTGCGCCGTAAACAAACCGCACATCAGCGCGACACCAACCAAAGCGCAAAAGGCGCTTAACCAAACGGCGCGCGACGGCCTAGGTCCACCAAGCAATGGTTCAATTAGGGGAACTATTAGAACATAGAGACATGTGATGAACCCACTTTTTGTCGCGGTCGTGTACTGCAATCCCCACGTTTGAAAGATCAAAGTACCGGCAATAAAGAGTCCAGGGAGCCCAGCGGTTTTTAAGTTCAATTTCCAGTCGGTTCCGGGCCGCGAGACTTTTCTGAGTTGACGTATCACCAAAGAAAAACTGAGCCCGATAAACGCTGCCACGGCAAATCGCCAGCCCGTGATCGCAAGAGGTCCACCGGCCTTCAATGACCACATAGCCGCTACAAAGCCAAATCCCCAGAGTGCTCCGGCGATAGCGAGTTCAATTGCAGCTCGGGTTTGTGTCATGCCTCGACCTAGCGCGAAGTCTGGGTAGGATCAACAAGTCGATGCCCAAAACTTCAAGGACCTGGTCCAATAGAAGAGATGAATCGCTTAAAAGATGAATGGGAGAATCTAAACCCGTTTTCCGGAAAGGGAACTTTGACCTTTCCGTCTTTTGCCATGATTGTGGGCGCGACGGTTTTTTTCAATTTCATAGCATATGCGCTGGTTCGCAGTCAGTTGATTGCCGCAAGAACAGCTCTTTCAAAAGAAAACGCTTTAATTTGGTATGGTGTCTGGTTTCTGCTGTCGGCGATCGGCTTTGCCTCCATCACAAACGCCTTCATAAAACGTTGGGCGGCAATTTTGGGTGATCGCGAACTCGGCGGATTTTGGAAATCGATAATTCGGATTGGCTTACTAAGTCCAGCGTTGGCGCTTCCAGCTTGTCTCGTGACATTGCTTTTTTTTCCTAAGAGTCCTGTTAGCGATAGTGGCGACGGAGCCCCTCGCTTTGCTCTCCTTGGCTGCCTAGCTATGAGTTACGTCATCGGAATCGCAACGACGGTGTTTCTGCCGAGCTCTTTTTTCGGTCTTGAGCGAGCGCACTTTCGACAGTCTGTAGAGCCGTTTATTTCCTATGTGACTCCGAACCGAGAGAATCCGCTTCCATCTGATCAGATGTTAAAGCCGCTTTACGCATCCGCGAGCCCAGGGACTCGCTATTTATTTTGGATCGGCGCCGACTTTTTTCGCACAAGAGCGCTGAACGCGGCGATTGCCCAAGCGCCGGAAACGCTCTGTGCAGAAAAGCTCGGTTTCATTGAAGTGGAAGTGAAAGACTGTTTCTTCTACCGCATGCGCACCATGGCTACAACAACTCCCATGATATCGCCTTACTTCGGATTGTATTTTGAAACGCAGTACCGAAAGACGGCTGCTGAGTTAATGAAGGAAGATTTCGAGAATCGTTTGGCGGACTTCCGCGCGGGCGTGGCGAATCCGGAAATTGAAAGTCAGAAAATTGCGATGCGTGGCTTTGCAAACGTACTTCTGATGACTTCGAATCAACTGGAGCTACTTGAGGCAGGTCCGATGTTTATTCGAAGAACTGAGCTTCTGAAGCCGATTTATTTTCTTCGCGCTTTCGGAAGCCCGGAGATTCCATTTGTAGAAGCGGGACAAGATATTCAACGTATTTCGCTTTTAGAAAAACTGCTGCCAGTTTTTGAGTTTCAGCTTTCCGCTTCTGAAGCCGAGTTTTTGAAGGTAAAAGACCGCATTGGTGTCGGCTCCATTTCGCTGGAATCGGCACTCAGAGATCTGCGAATTCGTTTGAACGCGCTTAAAAAAGATCCCCTCATGCTTGGCGCGGGTGAACTCTAAGGTTTTGGCGATGGTTTTGGTGTCGGAGTCGGAGGTGGTACCGGAGGCTCGATGAACGCAGGTTCACCAGCAAAAGAATAAAATTTATCTTCATTAGGCGCCCAGTTCGAATGACGGCGCCAGATTTCTGCCAAGACCACGGCGCCGGCCGCGAGTCGACGAACAATAACCGGGCGATAGATTTCAACCGCCTTTTTTAGATCGTCGCGCGGAGTTTTCTTATCACGTTTTAGAATCTCATCGAGATCTTTGGCCGAGCTTTCGGCGAGCTCTTTTAGAAGTGCCAAGGAGGTTTTTCCGGTCATCGCCGCACGGTCTTTTTCCCATATGCGATCAGCTTCTTTGTAGACCTGCATATCAATCGAGGGCCACAATTCGTCGACTAAGGTATCTTCGAAATGAGCGTGAATTCCTTTTTGTTCAGTCATCTGACCATCATAGTTCTCGGTCACGTGAAGCGGTTGCGAGAGATCGGTTACGTAATGACCAAGCGTTCCGGCCACAATCAGCCACTCAAGCTGAAGCCGATGTCGCTCCTCTTTTAGAATATCTTTTTGCTTTAAAAGATCCGCGGTTGCGCCAAGTCGCTTTTCTAATTCTCGGATGCGCCAGTAAGCGCGCCCAGCTGTGTCTGGAATTGTCGGAAATTTTGTATTAAAAGCTGCGCGCGGAAGATCGTACGGGTCTTCCTTTGGCGTCAGCTTTCCTTCTTCCATCCGTTTTGTGAATTCACGTTGGAAGATTTCGAGATCCATAAAATGATTTGTCCATTCAACCTGGTACGAAGTTTTTTTCCATACGAGGTCTGGAACGTTGCAGTAGTATCCAAGATCCATAGCGCGGGATTTATAAAAGGGTTTGCCAGTCGTTTCAGCCACAAGGTGTGCCGCTACACGCGCCGAGAGATCATGTCCAATTCGTCCCCAAGCCAGCGCGTTGGCCGAAACTAAGAGCGTGGCTAGGATCACAAAGAGACTTGTTAACGGAAGGGAGCGAAGCGTGGGTGATCGACCTAATTTTTCATTCATGATGTTCGTTCAACCAGAGGCAGCGAGAGAGTCAAGTCAGCCCTTGTGACTCGATTTGTCAAACTGCAATATTTCAAGCGCACGAAGCGCAACGGGTTGATCGACTGACACTTGCTCTAACGCAGTGAAAATCGCGGTCAAAAGAGGTTCGTCATCATGTGATTCCCAAAGTGCCTGCAGGTGCGGCAGGTTCTCTGTTTCCCTCAATTTTTGGCCGATAAGAACTCGCAGAGTCCGCAAAGTCCGATCGACGAGTTTTCCATTGGTTGGCCGTACGTAAGTCATGAGGTTTCCGTGATAGCGACCGAGGCAACCCATTGCGAGAGTCGACTGCAGGTTAAGAAGGTATTTGAGAATCGACTGCTGTACTAGGAGGTCCCGGCCAGAATTGAACTCGGCCATCCAGCGCCCCGAGGTACTTTCGGTTCTAAAAATAATTTTTGACGAGTTAAGTTCTTGGACGACTTCCACATCTATAAACAGTTCGGTTTCAACACCGTATTTCTGCCGTCGATCTTGTACCCCTTCTGAAAAGTCGAAACTCAAGATCGCGTTCTGATCCACCTTTACCGGGCGTCCATCGGGAAGAATCAAATCGTCGGGTGCGTTGAATGCACGTGGATTTCGCAAAATAAGTTTTCGCCAAGCTTCGATAGCAGACGTCGATTCTGGAATTTCGAGATAAGTCCGAGATGCTGAATCTCTATTGATGAGCATTGAAGTTGTTTGATCAAGTTCCATAGATTCGAACGGGGCCAGGCTAAATGTCGGCGCTCGCTCGGTGGTGTCGGTTAACACTGCAATAGCGGCCGAACGACTGCGATGAAGCGAAAAACCATTTTGGCTGTGTACTCGGCATTCCGCTTCGATCAAGGGAATAAGATCGGCGGGATCTAGTTGATAAAGGAGGTCGATGATCTCAGTAAACAGCCATCTGCATTTTGATTTGGTTACGACTTCGCGCAAACATGCACCGACAAAGGCCATTAAAACACTCGATGCTTGTAAGCGAGTCGATCCGGTCAGCGCCATTGGTTCGACGGCGAGAGAATGAGCACGAATTCTGGGATTTTGAATAGCGCGCTTTGATCTTTCAACTGCCTGAATAAGAAGTCCGGCTGGGTTACAAAAAAATAGCCAAGGCTTCACTGTGCTCAGCTGCGTCGACTTTTCCAGGGCGCCTAAGACGAAGGGGGTTTCTCCACCCTCTGTCAGAGCTATTAAAAGATCGCCGTCTTGAAAGCCAAGGTTCGAGAGATGAACTGCTCCAAGATCCGGGCGGTCTTCAAAGATACCCATAGACCTCACAAGCGCAAAGTCTCCGCCAGCAGTAAACGCGACGACGTCTTCCGTTTTTCCCGGTAGAGATTCTTCACGCCACATCGTTTCTAGAACCATCGCAAGCCGCCCGGTTGCGCCACAGCCGACCAGAAAAACTTTGCGGTTTTGTTCAAAAGTTTTTCTCAATGCGTCGACCAGTTCGGCCGCGAGATCTTCTTTTTCTAGGAGAGTTTGAAAAGCATCGATTTCGACGTCGCGAAATGTGCGACATGCTAAAGGAAGATCCGTTCGGCATAGTTCCGAGAGCCCCAGAGTTCGCGGATTTGGAGACTCTGTCGGCAAGCTTCCCAACCGATAGGTCGAGCCGGTCGCAAGAAATTCCTCGGCTCGACGGGCCGCAGACAGATAAACAGGCTGATTGTTGTTTTGGGCATTCGTCATGCCCCTCTAGATTAGTTTGCCAAGGCGACGGTGGTCACGACTTGTTTCGAAGTTGCCGCTTGAAGGTACCATGATTGGAAACGGCTGGCGCGAGTTGAAATTTTATCGGCATAGGAAAGTACCGTCGGCGTCTCGCTAGCAGGCTCAGTCGCGATGGCTTCTGATGTCGCAGGCATCCGATCGGATTCAAGTTCGACTTCTTGCTCCATCGCTAAACGGTAAGCTCGAGCAGGACCTAAGTTATAGGAGCGAAGAACGAATGCGCGTTGGGCAAGCGGACTTTCGAACTCGATCTCTCGCTTAGCAGTTTGGGTTTCGAGATAGCCGAGATATTTCGCGCCAGTGCTAATGTTGCATCCTACTTCATGTAGATCGCACTCGTGGAGTTCATCGTGGACCGGGATGATCCACTTGGCGGTTTGCGGCCTGATTTGTAAGAGCCCACGTTCGCCAACTGTTCCGACAGCCATCTTGTTATAACGGCTTTCTACTTCCACCATTGCCAAAAGAAGGAACGGGTCGACATCAAATTCGTAGGAGGCTTTAGCGATTGCGACCGAAAGTTCTCGGGCCATTTTTAGACGGTCCAACTTGGTCCACGTTTTACCGCTGACGCGCTCTACGCGCTCTGCAATCTGAGTCTCGAGAAATCGACCCATAGAAGTCGATGATGAAGGTTCGGTGCCGCAGAGACCTTCACACGCGTCCTGATCGGTATCGGAGGCAGAGGTAAGCGAGGCCTCCTGGGAGTTGGAAGCGAGCAAACTAATCACCAACGCCGCCGTAGTGGCTAGGAGGTGTTTAGAATGGTGAATCGTCTTACCGTGTTTCATCATGGTAAGAGGTAGAGCAAGGGTGCGGCCAAGCGAGCTATCTGTGCGAAAGAACTGACTTCTCAGAATGGGACCCCGCCAAATGCGAGGTCTTAAAGACAAAGTGTCGAACTTCTAGCAGGTGTCGATGTTCAATTCGACGACTCAAACCGGGATTAGCCCCGTTTTGAAGCAGATTTGTCGGAACGGTTTCCAGAGCGGTAGAGCTTGATTGCCTGTTCGATCTGAGAAAGCTCTGTATTGAGATAGCCTTTGGCATTGCCAGCACTTCCATGAAATCGCGTCAGACGCTCGCGAGCTTCTTCGTAACGACCTTGCTTCATGAGGATGCGGACAATCGCGCCAGTGGCAGCAATTGGAAGTTGATCGGGCCGCGCTTCGATTGAAAGCTCCATTAAACGGAGTGCTTCAACATCTTGACCAGCTTGCTCGAGGAGTTGTCCATAAAGCAAAGCGGCCTCACCGTTTTTGCCACCCGCATTGATGTACGTTGCGAAGGTCGACATAGCCGTTTGAGTTTCTTGATTTCGCAGCTGTAAGCGCGCAAGTTTCGCCAAAGCTTCAATGTCACGATTGTTCCGGAAATTTTCGATGTACGCATCTCGCGCACAAGTTAGCTTGCCGAGATCGGCGCACATTTGCGCGAGCTCATCGTAACCACCCTTGGAAAGCATGCCGGTCCATTGACCGACTTTCAGCGTAGGAATCGAGAATGCATGGGCGCCCCAAGACAGCATATGTGCCGTTATAAGGAGAATGGCCACGGTGGCTGTGATCATGGCGACGATGGATTGATTTTCAGATTTGATCCTTGCCCGTGCCTGCGCTTTGCTCTCGTACCATCCGCAGCGTGTGCACACGGCTAGGCCGCCGGCTTGAATATTTCCGCTCATGATCCCCGTATGTAGATCGCTGTTGCATCGCGGGCATTGACTGTAATGGGCCATGGGTTCAACTCCTATTTAGTCGCGCTAGATGGCGCAACCGTCGGTGTAAACAGAGCAACCCCAGGACCAGGGTCCAGCTCTGCCTTGTTCGAGGGCGGGAAAAGGCTTTGGAAAGTCTTTCTTTCGACGCATGGTCCAGTGACGAATTCTGGCCAGGTGTTTGATCCTTAGGCCATGAATATCGATTTTCGAGCCTTTCGATACTTAGCTATACTTTCTGTTGCAGCGCTGCTTCTCGCTGGACCTAACGAGGCCGTGGCGAAAAAAAGGCGAGTGAAGCCCAAGCTGCCTGCCGTCGTTGCAAATGAAGTAAAACTTCCCTCGGAATTCGTGAACGAGCGAGTGACAAAGGTACTTCGGGAACTCAAAGGACGGCCGCCCCGATTGCGAAGTACGCAGCAACCCGTTGCCGTAAAAACACCGATCTGGTCGTCGAAATCACAATGGTTGAACAGCATCTACGGTCGCGGACTTGTGGATAGTTCGAAGGCATCGGGCTTTTTATCCGACAAATTGCTTTTCTATGAGATCGCGAAACGTGAGCTCGGCGTTAATGCCGACAGGTTTCTCGTAAAAACAGTGGGCCTCCGAGACTTTTTAGTGCGCGAAGGTTTGGTCGATGCTTCTGGACGAATCATTGCCGACGGGGATCAGATTGAATCCAAGCTTTACCAAGCTTTTCCGACTGGTTTTGTGGCAAGGCCTGCCGTAGGTGTTGCGCCGCGCGAGACCGGTCGTGGGTTGTTCCGCGACTCAGACGGATTCGTAGCAGAACTCATTCAGTCGGACACCTTTCTCTACCGACCTGATCACCGAAAACGCCCAGTTAGAAGTACCGTGCTAGATGAGATCGCCAGCGGTGAAGCGGTTGTTTTGCAAGAGGACATCCTTGCGAAGCGTGCGGTCGAGAGGGGATCGCGAGCGGGCGATGCGACGAGCGGCTGGCGCGAAGTCCGCATCCACACTTATGAGGGGCGGGTCGTGTCGGATGCGAAACCTAACTTCTGGGTCCGAGATGATAATTTGTCTGAGAAAGAAATTTTAGAAGCGCAGAAGTTTGTTGCGGATTTTTTGCGACAGCTTTCACCGCAGCTGTTGAATCGCCAGGCTTGGAGCGTGGATGTTCTGCTGCTAGATGACGCGGTTCAAGCTGTGCCAGGAAGTGGCGCGATCGAAATGAAGATCGCAGATATCGTGACAAATCGGGGACGACGCGGTGGTTGGTCAGGCTACCTCGATCAACCTCGAGTCATCGGGGCCTACACTCGGCACTTCGAAGCTCACGCGGGTGTTAAATTTGTCGGAATTGGCGGTCATGTGCTTCGCCAAAATGCAGGTAACTATTTTTCGTACTGGGGACTTCGCATCGATCGCTCGCGACCTGGGTTAGACAAAGTTTTGGCGTGGATTCCGCCATGGCCCTGATATGGAGAAGTTAACACCGCGTCGTTTTCCTAGATTCGCCACCGATGTTGCATGCCGTTTTCGCACCGAGGGAACTTTTCAGTGGCAAGAAGGCGAACTCGTGAATCTCAGCAAGGGCGGGGTTTGCTTAAAGGCTAAATCGCCGCCAGCAAAAGACGAGACAATTGAACTTGAAATGGATTTACTTTCGGAAAAAGGCGAGTGGCGAAAACGCCGGTTGAGGGCGAAAGTAATTTGGAAACGCGGAAAACGTGCTGGTCTCGGATTTTTACCGGCATCGAAGTTCTAGCAGACAGACCTAGTCGGAACTGATTTTTCCCCGAAAAGTTTTCGGCACTTGGGCGACAAGGCGCGTGTTTTTTGAATAGTGGTCTAGGCGAAGTCCGCCGTGATGCCACTCGGCCGCCGAGCGTGCCAACGTCAAGCCCAGCCCGGAAGCAAGCTCCGGTCGCGTGGAAAAAAAAGGCTCAAATATTTGGCCCCGATGAATCAACGGGACTCCAGGCCCCGAGTCACTTATAGCAAAAAAGATTGAATGATCATCTTCGAAAAACTCAAAGCGGATCCAAGGTTGTCCATTCGTTGAGCTGTTTGATAGCGCTGCATCGAGCGCGTTTTCAAAAAGCGAATCCATCATTAGGATTAACAGCGGTTCGCTTCCTTCCATTACCGAGGCTGGACCCATTGGAGCCAGATCAGGTCCAATCCACCTCACACCTTTTCCTTCGATCAATGGACGCCATTTTTCCGAAATTTTCGACATGAGCATGATCGACGAGAATTCTTCCGCCGGAAGCTGACTTAAATCACTGCCAAACAAGCTAGAAAGAATTCTGTCAGCCAGAAGGCGCTTTTGCCGCTCAGCTTCTGCTTTCTCGTGAGTATCATTTTCTGCCAGAAACCACATCGAGTCGGAATGCTGCGGCTGACCAGGAATTTGCGTACGGGAAACGGCAACCTTTAAATAAATCCAGCGCATTTCCCCATCGCGATCAATCACTCTAAAGTGCGAACGGAATGAGTTGTCTATGCGCGCAGCTAACATAGCCAGCAAACGGTCGCGGTCGTCCGGGTGAACATGTAAAGTGAATCCGAACCGTCCTTCATCAAGACAGCTGGGATCAACATTGAAAACGCTTTCGAAGGTCTTGGTTACCTCGGGAGTTATCTCTGTTCGGCCAGAGCGCAAGTCAAGTCTCCATACACAGGAGCCGAGGGCAGCCAACGCTCCCCAGGGAGAATCAGAGGGTCGAGCGGAGTGTAGTTCAACAACATGGTTGTTGCCGCTTCTTGGTGAAGACGATGGCTGATTGGTGATTTGATTCGCAACGCGAACCACAGCCGTATTATCGCCGGTCGAAAGAAAGGATGATTTAGATTTCAGTGGTGTTTGCCCCATGCCTGATAGTCTCATCGGTTTTATTCCGTTGGGACTTGTGTCTCAATGTGACTCAAATCGAAAATATTTGCAGTTCACTTAGGGTTCGAAGCACCCAAGACGTGGCCATTGAAGTTGGCTACCAGAGGACTCGACAATTCCAGAGTCGGTGGCCGCGAGGCCAGTTTCAAATTGCTCGCCGGCCGCGTTCGCCTGCATTGTCCAAGTGCCATTTGGTCTTGTGCAAGTGCCCGGGGACTCTATTCCCTTTAACAAAACCTCAGAGTCCGCTTTCATTTGGTATTCACCCGAAGCCCAAGCCGTCAGCCGTTCACCACCTCGACCATAAAGACTTCCTTTAAATGTCGTTACAAGGCCCGGTTGAAAATGCAATTGACCGGCCTTCCCGATTAACATTCCAGTCGTTGTGGCGGTCCAATCAGAACCCAGCTGGCCAGGTCGAACATTTTTCTTGATCACTTGAGACTTGATTCGCACCCGTGCTGCGAAATCTTGAATAGTTGAAGTCGCTGTCATTGTGAGCGTCGTGGTTCGTCGAACCTGAAGTGTGTGGGCTTTCGAACGCGGTTCAATATCGTCAAAAATACGAATTTCAAATTTTCCTGTTGTGGTTAAGACCCGCGTGTTTCGATCGAAGTCCGTCGTTTCTATTCCTTCAATTTCCGTTTTTCCCGATTCCGTCGATTCCATCCCGCAGCGCCAGCGAGTTTCCCATTCGGATCCCGTGATTCGTTTGGATGTTTGGCAGTTGGCGTAAGGATTCGATCCTTGAGAATCTGAAAAACCAAATAGCGGTCGTAAAGAGCGTTCGATACGACTGATCTCGTTGATCGTTTCTGATGCAACCCGAACGGCACTTACCCGCGACGGCTTCATTTGGGGCGTTTTCGCGGTATCAGGAATTTTCGCGGGGTTATCGGAGGCTGGTTGGCAAGCAACCGCTCCAACACTGATTGCTACTACTGTCATGATGGCAACAAACCGGTATGCAAAATATTCGGGCTCAAATTTCGTGTTGTTTATGGCCATCTGGTTCTCAGTCCTTTGTTGTCCAAAATTTCGACATTTCTGCCTCAGTTTGTCACGATTCTTCTGCAAGAAGCGGCAATCCATGACACTTCTGTGACACAGGTGCGTTCTCGAATCGCTATCCTCATTATTGATCCCTAATGCTACTTTCGGCTGCGGGGACTGATTCTGATCTGATAAAATGGACAGTGATGGAGAGTGCATGTTCGGTGCCATTCAACTAAAAATGCTTCACGTAAAAAATGGCGAGGTTCCCCGTAATGGCGCAAGCGATGTGCGCGATCTATTGGAGTTGGTCTCCGCAGGACCGCATTTCCGGTGGGACACGTGCCTCCGTACAATCGCTATTTTTCCTGAGCAAGCGAGCGGTGATTCGACATCGGAAGGTTCCGAGATCCTCACTGGGGAAACTGCTTACGAAAAGCTCTTGGAGCTAATTTGTGGTCTTCATTCACCCTTGGTTGGAGAAACAGAGGTCTTTGGACAATTCAAAGATGCAGTTCAAAAATTTCAACGCGAGAACAATTCCGTTAACGAGGGACTTTCCTCGGCTTTCCGTCAAGCATTTCGTGCATGGTCAAATGGGCTGCTAGAAGATGCAAAACAGATTCGAAGAAACCATCTGCAAGACATTGGCAGTCAAAGTTATGGAAGTCTTGTTCGTCGAGAACTTCGAGACTTGGGCTCGGCCTCGATCGACATCCTAGGCGCAGGTCGCCTCGTTGCCGACATCTTGCCCTGGATATCGAAGCCTTGGATTTCGAAAAAAACGGAACGCGTTTCCAATAGCTTGACGATCCACTGTCGGGATCTTGCGAAAGCTCAACAGACGCTTGCTGGTTATATAGCACCTGGATCGTCTTTTTTGTTGGAACCTCTCGCGCTAAACAAAGGAAAATTTGGGAGCACCAATAGTCCGAGTCACAATTCGAATTTACCTCGGGTGTTGTTGATAGCGGCCCCCATGAGTGGGAGTGAAATTCAAAACTGGATGAAGGAGCGCGGTCGCAATTTTGAACTTGTGCTTGATCTTCGAGGTGAAAGTCGCGGAGATCTTTTAGATCTCGCAGCAGGTGTGGGTCGTTACGTTTCCTTGGAAGAGTTCTTTCAAGCTATTAACGAAACAAAACTCATCGCAACGAAACGGCGGGAAGCTGCTTTAAGCGCCGTCAGAAATCGCCGCGAGGAGCGCGAAACGATGGCTTATCATCGTCCTTTTGGCTGGGATGATGTATGAAGCTGGTGTTGGCCGCTAGGCAATCAGATCTTGCGCGGCTGCAGGCTTACGAAACCGGACGAGCCCTCGAAGAAGCTGGTCGCAAACAGTCCAAGAACATAAAAATAGAATACCGATTTCGGTCTTCACTCGGGGATCAACGAGGTGACGATCCACTTTGGAAAATGCCCGAGAAGGGCGTCTTTACGGAAGACTTTCTGAATGATCTAGAGTCAGGCAACGTGGATTTGGTTGTTCATTCGTGGAAAGACCTTCCTGTCGCCGAACGGCCCTCAACACTCATCGCTGCAACTCTCGACCGCGCCGACGTTCGGGACGTAATTCTTGTCCGAAAGGACCATTGGGAGGCACGGAAGCTTGGAAGTGAATCAGGTCCGTTTCGCATTCTGACCTCCTCGCCGCGTAGGACATATTGCCTGGAACAAGTTCTAGAGTGGGCGCTTCCATGGTCCCAGTGCAAAGCGGGGCGGCCGCAAATGGAGTTTGTTCCGGTGCGGGGCAATATTGCAACTCGAGTGGGAAAGATTGGCCAGGCTCACGCGTTGGTGGTTGCGAAAGCCGCTTTGGACCGTCTTTTGGAAAGCGCTAGATATCAGGATATCGATCCGGCGTTTGCACACTCCGCCGAAGAGCTCAGGAACGCGGTTAAGAATTTGAATTTTGTTGTCCTGCCGCTTTCTATGATCCCGACGGCGGCCGCGCAAGGAGCACTTGCAATTGAGGTGCGCAAAGATCATCACGAGCTACTTGAGCTTTGTCGCCTTATTGATAGCTCCCGCGATCGTGAATGCGTCGAAGAAGAGCGCAATATTTTGGCCAGCTACGGCGGTGGATGTCATCAAAAGATTGGTGTCACGATTCTCAAGCGCGATTACGGCAAAGTTAAATTTTTACGAGGCCTAACAGATGCCGGAATCCGATTGGAAACGGCCAGTATACAAAGCTCTCGCTCGCAAAGGTTTTCCCCCGCCGTCGTCTGGGCAGGCGAGGGGATTCACATCGAGCGAAAGAGCTTGCCTCTTCAAGAAATTCAAAAAAATCTTCAACATTTTCTCGATGAAGCCGGTTCTGTCGTCGGATACTTTGTCGCACGAAATGAAGCTTTGCCTGCAGATTTGTTTACCGAGGGAAAGTGCGTCTGGACGGCGGGACTGACAACTTGGAAAAAGCTGACGGCACGAGGCGTTTGGGTTCATGGAAGCAGCGAGGGTTTAGGCGAGGACGAGTTCCCGAAAATTGAAACTTTGCTTGGGCGCAAAATGAAATGGACGCGCCTCACGCATCAAGATGCGATTGGTGCTGATTTACACTCTGTATCAACCTACAAAGCGACGTACACTTTGACTCAGCCGGAACTTTTGGAGGGTGCAAAGGTGTATTTCTGGAAAAGTACTGGGCACTTTAAAACTGTCTTTGAAGCAGCGCCGCAATTGTTCAAACCACATTTCGCCTTGCATGCTGTGGGTCCTGGGCGGACTCTCGGTTTTGTGAAGGCGCATTTGAGATCGAACGGTTGGACGGATGAAAACTTAACCGAGGGGCTCCTCGTCGTACTCAATGAAAGAGAACTTACCCGTGAATTCGTATGATTTATTTGAACGATCGAAACGAGTCACACCTGGCGGTGTGCATTCTCCAGTTCGCGCATTCAAAAGTGTTGGTGGAACTCCTGTGTTTTTTAAATCGGCAAATGGTGCCGAGATGTTTTCGGTCGAGGGAAATCGATACATAGATTTCTGTCAAAGCTTTGGTCCACTTCTTTTGGGGCATCGGGACCCCGAGGTCATGGCGACCGTTCAGGAAACAATCGCACTTGCGTGGACGTTTGGCGCCTGTGAGCCATATTCACTTGATCTAGCGGAGTGGATCACAAAGCGAATTCCCTGGGTCGAGAAAATACGCTTTGTGAATTCTGGAACTGAAGCAGTGATGAGTGCCTTGCGCGTGGCGCGAGCGGCGACGGGCAAAAATAAAATTCTGAAATTTGATGGATGCTATCACGGCCATGTCGATTCGTTGCTTGTGAAAGCTGGAAGTGGTTTGGCGGGCGATGAAACTGCGAGCGACAGTGCCGGCGTCTCAAGTCAAACTGCCAATGATACTATTGTCGCGCCTCTCGATGACGAAGAGGCGTTTGATCGGATTTTTGAAAGAAATAAGTCCCAGCTTGCGGCCGTGATCGTCGAACCATTGCCGGCAAACTACGGACTTTTAATTCAGCGCAAAGAACTTTTGCAAAAAATTGCCGCTCGCTGCCGCGAGGCAGGTGTGCTGCTGATCTTTGATGAAGTGATTTCCGGTTTTCGCGTGTGTTTAACCGGGATGGCCGGAATTCTTGGTATCGAGCCAGACCTGGTCACTTATGGAAAAATCATGGGTGGTGGATTTCCAGTCGGGGCTTACGGCGGTCGGCATCGGTATTTGGACTTAGTTGCGCCAAGCGGCCCGGTTTATCAAGCCGGGACTTTAAGTGCTAATCCGGTTGGAATGCGCGCGGGTCTTGCGACTTTGCAAAAGTGCGAGCGAGAAGGCGTTTGGAGCAACCTCGACGAAAGAGGCAACCAATTCGCCGCGAAACTTAATAGCGAATTTCAAGCGAAGTCTTTGAACCTACAGGTGGTAAATTTCGCCTCTATCTTTTGGATTCATCAGGCAGTTCCAACTCCGATTCGAAGTTTAAAGGATATTCCGAGCACGCACGGGCCAGGGTTCAAAAAAGTTTTTCACGGAGCGCTTGAGCGCGGCGTATATTTGGCGCCTTCCGGATACGAGGTCGGCTTTATCGGTGCAGCACATACCCCAGCTCTTTTAGATGAGGCTATCGTAAAAATTGTCGCAGCCGCGGAAGCCGCCGCGTTCTCATGATTGAAGTTGGATGATTGAAGTTAAAGTATGGAAAACCGAGCACGAGTAGAAAGCACAGGCCTGAAACCTCTCGCCGCAAGTCGCCGACTTTCGGTGAAGCTCGTTCTTGCGGGTGTGTGGCTTGCGTTTAGTCTTGCGCTCGCATCATGGTGGATGGTTTTTGGACTCAATCAGCTCGAAGAAATGCGTGAACTAACGGCCGCCAACGCGCCAGACGAAAAGGCGGACGCTGCTTTCAAGCGCCAGCATCGAATGCTTCTCAGTGAGGGAGTCGTTTTGTTGGTGCTTCTACTGGGCGGAGGAGTTGCGATTTTGTACGGGATTCAAGTTGAAAGAAAGCGAGCGCGACAAGTTGAAGAGTTTTTCGCGTCGTTCACACATGATTTGAAAACCTCTTTAGCTAGCCTCCGAGTTCAAACCGAAAGTTTACGAGATGATTTGACCGAACAGGGATCTGGAAGTGCGCGCCGGCTTCTTGATAGAATTATGGGTGATGCTGGTCGTTTAGAAACGCAACTTGAAAACGCTTTGTTTCTTGCAGATACCGAAACATCCGGTTTGTTGATCGAGTCCGTTGATTTAAAAAACCTGGTGGATGCGATCAGTCATCATTGGCCCAAAATGGCAATTGATGTCAGCGGCGCAAATCAGCGAGTTCTTGGCGATCGGCGTGCCTTGGAAAGTGTGGTTAGAAATCTTGCTCAAAATGCCAGCCGGCACGGACAGGCGACGAAGCTCTCGGTAGAGATTGAAAAGAAATCTGATTTTGTCGAAGTCAGTTTTCGGGATAATGGCCTCGGATTTAAAGGGGATCGCAGGCGACTCGGGATAATTTTTGATCGCCAAACGGGAACTAGCGGCAGCGGAATCGGCCTTTTTTTAGTGACGAAACTTGTCGAGCGTATGCAGGGTGAGGTTCGGTTAAAAAAGCCGGTTGACGCCGACAGCTCGCACGGCTTTGAAGTGACATTGCGTTTGCTTTCCGCGGACGTCAGTCCAGAGAGGCTAGATTGAAATGAAGTCGCTGCTACTAGTGGAAGACGATAATTCATTGGCAGAAACTTTGTCTGAACGATTGGCCAAAGAAGGCTACGCTGTTCAGTGGGCAGATTGTGTTAAAGCAGCTGAGGCCAAAGTCGCATTGCAATTGTTTGATCTTTTAATTCTCGACGTCGGACTGCCCGATGGTAGCGGTTTTGAAATTGCAAAGAGGCTTCGTGCGGGTAATTTGGGAATCCTCAATCAATCGTCCCCGTTCGTATTCTTAACGGCAATGAATTCGGCTGAGTATCGATTAGAGGGTTATGAACTTGGAGCTGAGGAATATATTCCCAAGCCATTTCACTTAAAAGAACTGCTCTTGAGAGTGAAACATGTCCTCGAAAACCACGCATCGCAGTCGACTTTGCAAATCGGGAGCCGCACGATCTACTGGGATGCGCTGGAAGTGCGTCAGCAAGATGATGTGGTTGAACGTCTTCAGCCACGAGATGCTCAGCTTTTGAAATTGTTGGTGACTAGAAGTCCTGCAGTCGTCAGTCGTGATGAGATCTTGGATAAGATTTGGGGAGAGGCTAACTTTCCCTCGTCTCGAACGGTGGACAATGCCATTGTTCGATTGCGACAGGTTTTGGGCGAGCCCTATGCTCAAAAAATTCGTTCGGTCCGAAGCGTAGGTTATCAGTGGGAATAAAAGAAAAATCGGAAAGTGGGTCGTATGATGCTACAGAACTCTAAATTTCAAAATGCCCTGCGCAGAGAAGCTCAAGCGTGTCCGCCAGTTTGGTTCATGCGGCAGGCAGGACGTTATCATCGTCATTATCAAGCGCTCCGTTCGAAAAACGATTTCATCACGCTTTGTAAGGACCCGGTTCTAGCGAGCGAAGTTGCACTCGGCCCCGTTCTAGAGTTTGATTTTGACGTTTCAATTTTGTTTAGTGATCTCTTATTCCCTCTAGAGGCTTTCGGTATGGGCCTGACTTATGATCCAGGCCCGGTACTTGCGACCTCGCTGGATGACGATCAACTGAAAAAGTTCAAAGAACCCGAAGAGGCGGCCAAAGCGCTTGAATTCCAGAACGTCGCAATGAAGCTTACACGCGAAAAGCTTCCCAAAGGAAAAAGCTTGATTGGGTTCATAGGGGGGACGTGGACGCTCTTCACCTATGCCGTCGAGGGTGCACACAAAGGAGGACTCGAAAAATCAAAGGTGCAGTTAGCCTTGTATCGCAAGTTTTGTGAACGGATGGTCCCACTCCTGAAGCTTAACATCGCGCTACAGTTGCGGGGTGGTGCTGAGGTCGTCATGATATTTGACACGTCCGCTGGGGAACTCGATCCAGAGTTATTCACTGAAATTGTGGCGCCATCATTAAAAGAACTGATTCGCGCCTTCCCGGGTAAAGTTGGTTATTACGCTAAGGGAATTCAATCCGCGCACCTTCGACATTCAATTTTTAATTCCGAGGAAATCGCTGGCGTCGGATTTGATCATCGGTGGGATTTACGTGATGTTTTACGCACTCCTAGAAATACACATGGTTTCGTTCAGGGAAATTTTGATCAAAGTTTACTGTTTCTCGAGCCGACGCAGTTCGAAGAACGAGCTTTGAAATACCTCACCAATCTGAAGGGTCTTACTGATCTTGAACGTAAAGGTTGGGTCGCAGGACTCGGTCACGGCGTTCTGCCAGGGACGCCAGAACAAAACGTGAAACGCTACGTTCAACTCGTGCGAGAGGTGTTCAAATGACCCAGTCAAATCCCCTCTTCAAAAAGTACGATATCCCGGCACCACGGTACACGAGCTATCCGACAGTTCCCTACTGGGTCGACTCGCCCGACCGTCCAAAGTGGCTAAGTGAACTTGCCAAGGGCCTGGCAGCACCAGATGCGAAACTTTCTGTCTACGTCCATGTGCCGTTCTGTGAAACTTTGTGCACTTTTTGTGGATGTAACACGACCATCACAAAAGATCACAAGCGAGAAAGCCCGTATGTCAGCAGACTTTTACAAGAGCTTGAACTTTACGTAGAAAAAGTGCCTGAGATAAAACAACGGGAAACTGCGAGTGTTCATTTTGGTGGTGGGACGCCAACGTTTTTGTCGGCCTCCGAACTGGAGCGACTTGTAATTGGAATGGACAAACTATTGAATCGAACGAGACATGATTTCGAAGGCAGTATCGAAGTCGATCCAAGGCGAACCAATTTCGCACAGCTGGAAGTATTGCGTGACCTCGGTTTCAGTCGCGTAAGCCTAGGCGTTCAGGATTTCGATCCCGAGGTCCAGCGCCTGGTAAATCGAATCCAACCTTTTGAACAAACCAAGGCGATTACCGATGCCGCACGAACACTCGGCTATACTTCCGTCAATTTCGATTTGATTTATGGACTTCCCAAGCAAACGATTACAACGATCGAAAGAATGATCGAACGCACTCTGTTTTTGAGGCCCGATCGGATTGCTCTTTATTCGTTTGCACTTGTTCCATGGATTAAGCCGGCGCAAAGACTTTTTCGAGATGAAGACTTGCCAGCAGGCGAAGAAAAACGAGCGCTCTACGAAACCGCCAGACGCGCGCTTCTTGGTGATGGCTATGTCGAAATCGGCATGGACCACTTTGCACTTCCTGAAGACGGTCTTGCAAAAGCTGCTAGAGATGGCACCCTTCATCGAAATTTTATGGGGTATTCGGATCAGCGCACGGACGTGTTGTTGGGCCTCGGCGTTTCGGCGATTTCCGAGGCGCCAGGCTGTTTTCATCAGAATGAAAAAGTTCTACCAGTTTGGGAAGAGAATCTGGATAGGAAGGAGATTCCAACGTTTCGCGGTCATATCTTGACGGAAGAAGATCGGGTGCAGCGCGAGCAGATTTTGCGATTGATGACTAAGTTTGAAGTTCGCCTACGAGACGAAGCACAGGTAAATGATGTGCGAAACTTTCTTTCAGAAATGATTAATGATGGCTTGGTCAAAATTGAAGACTCGGTCTTAAAAGTCCAGCCCACCGGACGGCCTTTTTTACGCAACGCTTGCCTTGCTTTGGATTCGCGTCTTCGCGCAAAAACGCCGGAAGCGCGCATCTTTTCGATGAGTGTTTAAACGATGTCGAAGCACGTCACGGTGATTGGAGCTGGATTCTCGGGCCTCGTAGCGGCGTGGTCGCTTTCGCGTAAGGGGCATCACGTCACAGTGATCGAAAGAGGCCCGGCACCCGGGGGCTTGATCGGGACTTTCGATGTAGACGGATTCAAGGTTGAAACCGCAGCTAATGGCCTTCTTAGCTCGCGTCTCGTCGAGGAGCTTTTTGAAGATTGCGGCGTTCCGCTCATTACCGCTCAGCGTACCGCGAAGAAAAGATATCTTTATGTGGATGGCAAAATCACCCGTTGGCCTCTTCGACTTACCGAATCAGTTCGCATGGGCTTTGGTTTATTAGCGATTTTTTTATTTAAGTTGTTTCGGGCAAAACCAGAGGAGTCCCTTCTTGCGTGGGGAAGTAGGGCCTTTGGTCAGTCTTTTGCTAAAAAGGTGCTAGCCACGGGCGTTTGGGGAATATTTGCCTCGCCAGCCGAAACACTTTCAGCGAAGCTCATCACTCAGCGACTTTTTTCTGATGTGAATTCCGAACATCTGAAGCGCGTGCGTCAGCGGGGAAGGCATCGCGGGACTGTGTCCGCAGAGGGCGGCATGGGCCAACTTATATCTGGACTGCACAAGTGTCTCGAAGCACGCGGGGTTGTATTTAAGTTTAAAGAAGACGGGGACCGCGCGCTTCGCAATGCATTGGAGGCTACACATTCCAATCGGGGCGATTGGATTGTTGTCGCAACGTCGGCAAAACAGGCAGCGAGCTTACTGGGATTATTCCCGATATTTTCGAAAACGGTCAGTCACCTAGCTACCATTTCGATGCTGAGCTTGATCAGCATCGGCGTTCATTTTTCAAAACCCGCCAAGCGACTTGGTTTCGGCACTTTGTTTTCCCAGGACGAAAAAGTAGGTGGATCCAACGATGGAATTCTGGGTGCCTTGCAGAACTCAGTCATTTTTTCTAACCGGTGCGCCAGTGGAACTTCGTCAGAAACCTGGATTCTCGGCGGCCAAGATCACGGTGACCGCTATTTAAACCTCAGTGACGATGAACTTTTGCAACTGGTCTTAAAAAAGCGACGTGAAATTTTAGGTGAAGAAGAGCCTCCGGTTCTTAATTTTCGAGTGACGAGGTGGCCCCTCGCGATTCCGCATTTTGGTAAAAATTTGGAGCTAACCCAGTTTGAGCTCAACAAACCGGTAGGTCCCGTAGTTCTCTTTGGAAATTACCTTGGAGAAATAGGTTTGCGATCGATATTAGAACAAGCGGAAAATTTGCATTTAAAAATTCGTATTTAAAAATCCGCGCTAGTAAAGGGTGAAACGGATGAAGTTTGGAATTCTGCTCGTCAATCTTGGAACGCCCGATCAACCGACCCCAAAGGCGGTTGGACGATACTTAAGACAGTTTTTGATGGATCCCTTCGTGATCGATATTCCGACAGCCCTACGTTGGCTACTGGTGAATGTCGCAATTGTTCCTCGAAGAAAGTATAAGTCGGCAGAAGCCTATCAAACTGTTTGGACTCCTGAGGGCTCGCCGCTTGCGATTCACTTGCGAAATCTTGTCTTCGAGCTTCAAAAAGTTCGTCCCGATGCCAGGGTGGCTGGAGCTATGAGATACGGAAATCCTTCAATTGAAGCCACACTTACTGATTTGAAGAGTTCCGGCATTACTGATCTTTTGGTTATTCCTCTTTATCCACAATATGCTGAAAGTTCGACGCGCTCATCGATCGAAGAAGTTTCACATGCATTAGCACGAATTGCTTGGAGCCCTGCGCTTCACGTCGTGCGAAGTTTTTTTGATGATCAAAGTCACGCAGAAGCCTGGGCGGATTTGATTGAGTTAGAGCTAAATCATGAAGCTTCGGATTCATCATTTAAATCAGAAAAGCATTTACTTCTCAGTTACCATGGCTTGCCAGAACGACATCTCAAAAAGTCTGATCCAAGCGGTTCGCATTGTTTGGATGGAGGGCAGGCAACTCGCCAAGAAAGTGAACTTCGAACCTATTCTTGTTGCGAAAAAGCGATTTCAACTGGATGCCTGACGCTAGCTACTTGTTACCGGGCGCAGTGCCTCCGAACGTCGCAGATGATAATTGAAGAATTGAAAAGTCGTGGCATCAATTTGAAACGAGACGAGTGGACAATGGCGTTTCAATCGAGGCTTGGAAGAACACCGTGGATTAAGCCCTATACGGACGATGTGATTCCAATGCTTGCCAAGAGAAATGTTAGTTTGATAGTTGCGACTCCCAGTTTCGTTGCCGATTGCCTGGAGACGATCGAAGAAATCGGGGATCGCGCCAAGCATGACTTCCTTCAAGCTGGCGGAAAAGATTTTCGACGAGTACCCTGTTTGAATACTTCACCAACTTGGGTTTCATCGTTGAAAAAGCTGACCGAAAAATCGGTCAGCTCGCTAAGTTAAGAATTGCTTTCGGCTAACGACCAAAGCGTGGAGGTCGAACGGGCGGACGAGGACGTCCCGGTGGATTCGGTCGCGTCGGTCGATCAGGCTCTACTCGGCCGGGAATTCGACCGGTCTCACAGCGAATCCAGCGGAGCGAGTATTTTACCGGAGTTTGAACAGCATCGAGCGAGTCTACTGTTGATAAGGCTTGTTCGCCGGCACGATTGCTTTGAACGTTGAGATGTGACTCTGCAGCGAGAACAAAGTTTTGACCGCACGGAGAAAACTCGGACCTCGGTATCATACTAGTTAAAGTAAAGTTCTCGGATCTTGGCCCGATCATGACATTCGCTCGAAGTACACGTCGAGCAGCCGTGGTGCGCCCGTTGATTTCGAGGAATCGGAATCCCGCTCCAAATGTTGATCTCGAGCCAGCTGGTAATGCCGTGAAGCCTCGGTAGTCCATTTTTACGACTTGCACTGCGTATCCAGCCGGAACTGAAAATGGGATATTAATTTGGCAGCCTTTCGCATCGCGCGCTATTCCAATGTGATTGCCGGCTTCCGCGACATAAGAGTCAAAAAGCACTGAAAGAGTTTTTCCGTCTGGAGATAGGACCGCAGTCGCGGATCCATTTGGGCAACCGGTTCCGGAGTAAGATGGTTGATGCATCAGTAGACCCGCAACAGCTTCGGAATCTGCATTTGGTGGAGCCCCGAGATCGCCTTCGGTGAAGTTTCCAGTATCATCTGTTTGTGCCAGAGCCAACTGCGGTGATGCGAGAAGAATTGATGCTGCTGATACGGCGAAGATTTTTAACATTGGAAAAAACACGGGATCCTCCGGCGGTGGTTGAAAGGGCCGAAGGCGTTTTCGCCTCCGGCCGAAGGAAATCTTAAGAACTGTTTTCGAGAACGAGACCTTTGGCATCAGTCTCGCCAAGCGTTTCATCTTGGGCTCGGTTATCGGCAACGGCGCCAAGAAATATGGTAAACAAGGCCCGATGTGACATCAGCCGAATCCACTGTCGACATCGCAAGTTCACCGCGACGGTTTGTTTGTACGAACATGTTCGTATTCACACGCAGGTTTGTTTCTGCACCACACGCACTCCATACAACCGCTTCAGCTGTTAGATGATCAGTGAGCTCATAAAGATTCGCAGAAGGTCCCCAGAACGTTTTCGACTGACGAACGCCTCGGCCACCGGCGAAGAAATAATCGACGTTGAAGGTCGATCGCGCTCCGGCGGGAAGAGAATTAAACCCGCGGTAATCCACTTGAAAAACCGAAATCGAATAGCCTTGCGGTACTCGTACGGGAATCGCAATGTTGCAAGATTTTCGATCGAACTGTCGACCGTTGCCGGCTTCGACTACGTATTGATCGAAGAGAATTGAAAGCGAGGATTGATCAGGCGAAAGTGTGACACTCGCTGAATTCGCTGGGCACCCTGTGCCACCGTAGCCTGGCATTCCAAGCTGCAAACCGATGTTTGCCGACGCTGTGCTTGCGGATCCAAGTGCGGAAGCAATCGAAACAAGACAACCCATTAATGATAGCGCAAAACGACTCTTCATTTATTCCCCCTAGTCACCTGATGCCTCATGAGTGAGGCGGTGATGGGAAACACCTTGAGCACGTGATGTACCAAATCGAATTGGTACGAAATGACACCGGCTTCGATTTCAAAGAATTCATGAGAAAGAAAGAGTGGTTAGCTATGATTGTTGAATGTGCTGAACGAGCTCAAGCACACAGATCGCGCGGTGAAATGGATGAGGACTCTGCAGTTTGAAGTCCTCTTTGGTTTATTGAGTGGTGATCATTTGTCCCTAGAAATCGTGTCGAGAATTTCGATTATGGGAGATTCACGCGACGGGCGGTGACATTCTCTTCTGTTGTGATTGTTGAATTTTTAGTTCGAACGACACCTTCAACGTTTTTCAGAAGGTCCACAGTCGAGTTGATTAACGTGAGCCCACCTTTAATGTTCTCAAGACTCGTGATTCGAGAATTTCGGATGATGAGTTCGCCTTCAACATTTTGGAATTTTGCGACATCCAATTTATAGACCGACGTAAAACCGGCTTTAATGTTTGATATCTCTGTCGCTTTCGCATTCGCACTGTTTGCTGCCGCAGGCTGGCGGCCGCGAAGTTTTATGAATCCGCCTTCTAGGTTATCAATCTTTCCAATTTCCTGACCGCTAGCGCAGACATAAGCAGATTTGATATTAGATAGTTCAATTAGTTTTATCGACGCCGTTGAACTGATCATCGATTGAATGTTCGAGACCTTGTCTATTTCCAAAGAACGTAAATACGAAACCAAGCCACTCACATTGTCGTAGCGAATGGTTCGGTAAGAATTTTTTATCGCAACTGAACCTCGGATGTTTTCAACACTCACATTTCGAATTGGTCGCGCGTAATGAAACAAAATGCGCCATTTGTTTTTTAGATTTAAATCGTCTGCCTTTTTTAAGGCCGCTTCATCCCAACCAAATTTTGCACCAGTGACGCAGCTAAAGGCGACGCGGCGGCCCTCGTGGTCGTAATCGATGTCCGTGTCGAGATCGTCGCCTTCGTCGGGCGGCATCGCATTGATAGGGTTGGAGGGATCACCAGCGACTGGATCTTGATCCTCAGGCAACGCATCGTTCACGTTGTCGGCTTTTGAGAGCGACGCCTCAGAACCATCAAAGGACATCGAGTTTGAGCAGTTTTGGTACGAGAGCACCAAAACAGCCATTACAACTAGTGAACTTAATAATTTCAAATTCATGAATGATCCCCCGATGACTGCGCGCAAGTGCAAGATAGTAGTTCACGGTTCATGCCCGCCGTAAAATGTCACATTGATCAATGGCGAGGAGAACTGTCGATCAGTTTGATAACTGGCTGATAAATCGACACGCGAAGGTCATCGATTTCAGCTTGGGCCCAGGCGTTAGACTGAACCGATGTCGTGGGCAATTCGGTGAATCAAAACGAGACGGATTGACGGCGTTAAAATGAAGGTGCCCAATAGAAAGAGGGGGCAAATGGCGTCAACGTTTATGAAAGCGGTTAACGCGAGAGGCATCCGAAATGCTGCGTCCCTCGTCGCGTCTCTGGTCGCGGCGACTGCCTTCCTCAGTTGTTCAGAAGAACCCGAAACCACCGTACCGGCGGTTTCCTGTTTGAGTGGTCTTGCCACCAACACTGAATTTACCGGCGAAACCGAAATAACTGTTTCCGGGTATACAGGAAATGCGATGGAACCGCGAATCTCGCATGATCAAGTGGTTTTATTTTTCAATGACAAGCCAGCTAGCGATGCCGACATGAATGTCCATTATGCCATCCGTCAGTCCGCGACCGTTTACAATTATATCGGAACCGTTCCTGGGACAGTGGCCAGCGGATATTTAGATGGAGTGCCTGCGATCGATTCAAGCGGAAACTTTTATTTTATTTCTACGCGGGACTATCCCACGAATTCCCAAACTGTTTTTTCTGGTGTGTTAGCGGTGTTAGGACCGAGCTCTTTGCAGGTTAATTCTGTGGCCGCAGCTGATACCGCGGTAAAACTCTCGGTTACTGGAGCACTTGACATGGATCTTGATGTTTCTTGGGATGGTACCCTAGCGGTCGTTTCGCGTGCGATTTTTGGTGGGAGATCGTATCCGGACTCCAGTCGGCTTGAGCTCTTTGATGTCTCGTCGCGCGCATTGCAGACGCGTTCCGATGGTCAGTCGGTTTTTGCTAATGTTAATCGCGCGGGTTGTGCGGTTTATGCCGGAGCACTGAGTTCCGATAAAAAAGAAGTTTTTTATTCTTTGTTTCCAATCGGAGCGCCGACCGCGGCAGACTTTCGCGTTATGATCGCAAAACGAAATTCTACGACGGAGGCTTTTGCCGCAGGAGAAGTGATTTCTGCAGTAACGAAGAATCTCGCAGAGGGCCCGTCGCTCACGATCGACGACGGCGGCAAGACGCTCTATTACCACCGCTTTGATCCGGTCAGCAGTTCGTTCAAGATCTATAAGGTGACTCGTCCGTAAGCGGCAAAACCGTTACTTCTGATTAAGGCCCAGTTTGTATGATCAGCTTCAAATCGCTATCCAACATTTGGCTTACCGGCGTTACGATTGGCTCTTCTAGGTTCAGCGTGCGTCCAGTGTTCTGAATTCGTCGACGAATCAATTCCTTCACGTAGGGACCATCTAGCTTCAGATCTTTAAATTTCTGTAACGTACCAAGTTCAACCCCTGTGGCAGTGACGAAAGCTTTGAAGACGAGTTCGGAGCAATAGATAAGCTCGTCGGACCATTCAAAATAGAGGTCGTAATCGCCACCTATCATTTTTCCAATTTCATCTCGCAAAACTTGTTTTTGTGACGGCGTGATTCCCGGAAGACGGTAAGTGCGATAATGATTGCCGCGACCACGGGGAATAAATGACTTCAAAGTCACGATGCGAACGGGCTGCGTTGCTTCTGCAACATACCAAGCGCCGCGATCTTCAAAAAGAACTCCGACATGACTCCACGGGGACCCGGTAGCCTCGTGAATGGCCTTTGATTGCGAACTTTGGCTTTGGTGGAAAATTAAATCGCCTTCCTGATAGTCGGGCGCAGCAAAAGCCGTCGACGCAATCAGCACAGCAACAAGGGAAAGTAGCGGTGATAAAAAAAGAGGAGACATCTTCATATCTCCTTTTCAAACATTGATCTCATTGAAGATTCAAGATCAATTCAGGTTTTTAAGTTGTGACTCGACCATTTTCCGTTGCGCGTCTGGCATAAACAGCACAGAGGTCACGTAGCTAAACGATTTCAGTTTATCGCCGCGCGGCAACAGCGCGTGAACGAGGAAGGCCGTCGGTGAGTAATTAAGAGGACCTTGTTTTAGCACCGGTTTTCCGCCGCGCAGGACTGGAGTGCCATCCGCGTTCATTTCCAAACGTTCGTTGAATCCCAGCTGAAGACCAATCATCTGTTGAACCTGCGCTTTGTCTGAATCGCTCAGTGCCATCGGGTTCATTCGCATCACGTTGCCAGTCAAAATGAAGAAGCTTTTCAAGTGATCAAAGAAAAGTGGGTTCTTTGCTAAAATTCCTTTTTGAACATTCAAGTGACCGCTTGAAATGTGCTCAGGCTTTCCATCGGCGGTCGTGAACGTACCTAGAATGAAGGCGTTTCTACGAGCGGGTGATTCTGAAAGTTCAGTCATCTTGTCAGCGATCATCATCGCACCATCGGCAAGTCCGGCTTCGACTGGAGAGCCATCGAGCGAATGTTTCGATCCATCTGGATAGGTCACAGCCATGTGGTTATTCCCAAGCACGGGCATAGGTGCCATGATTGATTTCACACACGCGGGTGTTTCGCCGCGAAGGAAGGCGTCTTTTTGTGTCGATGGATCACAATCTTTTAGCGACAAGACAACCCAAGCGAATTCCGAACAGTACATCGAGTAACCTTTTTTCGAGTCGTACTGACCTTGGATGCGACCACCTAGTGCAAGGCGCGCGAGATCCGAAACGAAAGTAAGATCTTCGCGTCCGTCAGCAGATTTTTTGTAATTGGAAGTCATGTAGTCGCTGTTGAACGTCATCGGATTTTTATAAAACTTCGATGCATTTTGGCGAATCAAGCGAAGCCAGCCCTCAACGTTTTTCTTTTCTTGCGCATCGTTTTCGCCGTCATGTAATGCAATTGGGCGAACAACGTGCAAGTAAGGAGCTTCTACGTAGTGCTTGGAAGAAAGGTGATCGTTTCCGGCACCTCCCCAGGTTTCCACGTCTAACGGCATGTCGACGTTGCGAACGGTGGATGTTCCATCTTGGTTGTTATCGATCAAGGCCACACCGGCGTGGCTGACGCCAAGTTGCAAGTGCGAGTAGGGAAGACTTCCATACCATTCTTTGCGGAAGCTTAGAAGTATGTCGCCCGTTTGAATCATTCCAGACCCACCAAGAGCTGTAGCAGATTGAAACCGGCCGGCCCGATCGGTGGCTTGTGGCACGAGTGTCCATCGAAGACCGACGAGGTCAGTGAGGTTTCTTACCATTGGAACTTTGACGCCTTGACGCTGGCTGCTGACCCAGTTCATTCGCATTTGGTCAATCACAGTCACTTTCGACCCGTTTTTCAGAACTGAATCTGGAATAGGCGAAAACTCTGTCCGCGGGACTTGGAAGAAGTAGGGAATCATCAATTTACTTTTACGAGCATCGGAAGCAAATGCTTCGACCGATGTGGCAATTCGTGGCCCTTGATCCGCCGTTTTTTGCAATACTTCGACGGTCGTTCTTGAATCGCGAATCGTCTTTTCGGTCGCGAGATCGATCTTCGCATTTAAAGCAAAAGCGGGTGCTGACGCTAAACTCGATACTTGAGTCAAGATCGCGGCGATCGTTGCGGCAATTGATGCAGACGAATTCTTTTTGCTGAGGGCCATGGTGAAAGGTCCTTTCCTCGATATGTAGGTCTTAATCCTGTAGTTCTTGATCTTATTTCAGCGATCTTAGTTGCAGAGAAAGGACCACCATCGGCCCGGCCAGCGCGGGACTCAAAAGTGTCACTCGACGACCTTCGCGGCGGATAAAACATGTCCCGACTGTTTCACGTTTTGATGCCTCGAGTGGCGGGGAGGTTACCGATTTCACCTTTTACCATGCCGGCTAGCCAAATATCGGCACCTTCACGCTTGCGAAAAGGCCTATCGAGGCCATAGCATTTGACTATGCTGCGAAATCATCACCGATTTATGATGGGCTACACCCGCAAATTTCTTATCAGCCTCAAGCGCCCCCTTATGATTTACATGGTTACCTTAAGTATTACGGCGCAGCTTTTTTTTGCGGCGATTTTCTATTGGACAGAAGTCGATTATAACTCGAAGCTCGTCACGTTCTTCGACTCTCTGTATTTTACCGTGACCCTAATGACCTCGGTCGGACTCGGCGACATCGTTCCAGTTACGTCTTTCGGCCGGTTGCTAGCGATCATCATGATGCTAGCAGGAACTGCTATTTATGTTTGTTTCACGGCCGTTTTGGCAGCCATGATCATGGAAGCGGATCCGGAGTCTATTTCTGAATCTGATCCAGAGGAACTCGCTTGAGCGGAAAGCCATTCGATAAACCCCTCCGGAAGATCACGCGGCTCGGCGTTAGACGGCATCTCCCGCGACGAACCGCTAAGCAAAATAAATCCAACGGTGGGCGCAGTCTTATCGTTGCCGGTAGTTCAAGGTATTTAGGAGCTGCAATATTGGCCGCGCAAGCAGCGTCCAGAGTGGGCTCAGGGTATGTTACTGTGGCTTCGGCCGACGGCAAATCACTGCGAAACCATCTCGTCAGACATCCAGATTTTCTGGTTCGGGATTTTGATTCCGCGATGATCCATTCACATCTTGAAAGCGAGTACTCGGCAATCGCCATCGGGCCCGGTTTGGGTAAAAAGCCAGCGATCAGGCGGCTTGCCTTGCGCCTCATAAAAAAACTGATGCGAACAAGTTTGCCGGTCGTCCTCGATGCCGATGCACTCAATGCTATTGCGGAATTTTACACGCCAGCCGATGGACTGTTTCCTTCCTCTTGGATAATGACTCCGCACGAAGGTGAACTGTCACGGTTGTTAAACATTTCATCCCAGCGAATTCGGAATAATCGCGAAAGCTCAGTTCGAGCGGCACGGGAAAAGTTTGGCTGCACGATCGTTTTGAAGGGTGATCGGACTTTGATTGCGGGTAGGAAGGACCTTTGGGTCAACACGTCAGGTAACTCGGCACTTGCTAAGGCTGGAACAGGTGATGTGTTGACAGGAATAATTGTTGGACTTCTTGCCCAGCAGGTACCAGCTGAGGATGCCGCAAAGCTGGGGGTTTTTCTTCATGGCCTCCAAGCTGACCGGTGGGTAAAGACCGGAAATGATCATTTAAGCTTGATGGCCAGCGATCTTGTTGCGCGACTTCCGAAAGACCTCTTCTTGCTGCGCGCGCGGTAGGCAAAAGGCACATCAATCAATTCAATCCGGTTTTCAGGGTAAACCCAAGGCAACAAGTGCTGCGCCATCGACGCGAAACGTGGTCCATTCATTCATTGGGTTTGCGCCCCGCCTGCGGTAGAAATCGATCGCCGGCTTATTCCAGTCTAGGACTGACCATTCCAGTCGTTCAGCACCGCGAGCAACAGCGATCGAGGCGACGCGTTTCAGCAGGGCTTCACCAACTCCCTGACCTCGTGCTGAGGGATCCACGAATAGATCTTCTAAATAAATTCCCTTTTTAGCGAGAAATGTTGAGTAGCTCGAAAAGTAGAGCGCAAAACCCACGGGAACATCGTTCTGGAATGCCAGTTGAACTTCCGCGGCGGGACTTCCGCTTTCGGGAAACAACGTTTGAATCAGCATTGGTTCGGTCGCGCTGACTTGATCAGCTAACTTTTCGTACTCAGCCAGAGCCTGGATGAATCTAAGTATTTGTTTTGCGTCGTGGCGTGTTGCTGATCGAATCTTTAACTTTGTCATTGGTTTGTCATTTTCATTGGCAGCCTCTTCGTTTACGTTTGGTCTATATGTTTCAGCCCCGATTTGTCTTTCACAAAGGTTATCAAATTGCTCTAAGTCTATTTTTCGTTGTGGGTGGCAATGTACCTTTCGCGCACGCCTATAGTCGGTGGGATGCCCATGTGACAGCTCTTGCGAGAACCTATGTACCTGGGCTCTCGATCAACCCAAATTTAGGGTACAGTCAAAAGCTGTGGGGTGAGGAGAAGACCCCCTTTTACGGCTATCTTCGTCCGTACGGAATCGCGGTCGTCTCGCCATCGGTCTACGAGGGCAAGCTCGGCCTAGAGGTTTTTCCAGTTTCCTTTCTCGGCGTTGATTTGCGTCGCGCCTGGGGACGCCGATTCGTCGATACCCGTGGGCAAGATTGCGATCAGGTCGAGTGCCAAGGAGAATTGGGTTACACTGATCTCAGCTTTCAAATGTTTCTAGGCTACGAAAGAAGGTTTGCTTCTGTTCGGTGGACACAAACTTATTTTGACGCTATCGAAAGTCGCACACGCCGTATTTATGAATTGGGAAGTGCTGTTTTGATTCAACCGGGCGGCGAAAGAGGGGACTACTTGAGCGTCGCGCTTGGCGAAGAACTCAGCGGCGATTTATCGGATCTTGCTTTTGGTGTTCTCGTGCAAAGCAATCGATTCCATGGAACCGATCATCTTGCGGAAGCCGCCTACTTGTTTGGTCGGCTTAAAATGTCTTTTCAAGAAAGCGATCAGTCTTCGGTAACTGTCGGCATCGGAGCATTTCGTTCTACTTTAAATGTCGCAGAGTTGAGTCTCGTTGCGTCAGTTGTTTTTTCACCTCGGCCGGCACTGGGTTTCGGGCGATGAAGTAGCCAGATGCCTGCGCCCCTCAGTCGGTGCCAAAGTTGCCAACTTTCATGGGCGCAGAAGCTGCAAACCCGCTTTGATCTGCAAAATGCAGAAACCAATTGGTGCCAAAGAGGGGGAAAATTATGAGAAATTTGAAGTTAATAGTTGTTGCGGCAGTGCTGACAGTTTGTTTTGGAGAAGAAAGAGCGGAAGCGTCGAGAGTCTGTGAAGATTTTCAATCCTGTGCCGAAGCTTCCATCGAGAAAAATGGCTACGTCACTAGCTCTTGTTTAAGCCTTCCGTAAAATAAGGCTATCGACGGACGTCGTCGATCGCCTTGACTGTCAGTAAACTTGAAAAGTGAGTTTGGATTCACCGATGTTTTGAACGCCTATTCGCGAAAGGAACGGCGCTAAGTCTGGCGCCGCCGGATCTGGAAAATTCTCGGCGCGCAGAATCGGCCACGTCATATCCCCCATTTGAGGAGGACTCATACTGTGCATGAAAGGTGGAATCTCGATCTCAATAACAACAAGCGGGCGGCCAAGCGCTGTCGCTTTTTCACCACCAAAAGAGATCGCCCAATCCAGCTTATCAGAGAACCACTCCAATCCAATTCTCGACGAGCTGTATCCCGATAGCCCATGCTCCACGGCAAGCCCTCGATAAAGTCTTTTCGCTTGCGCAAAGCCGATGTTCACTGAGGAATAGGCCAAAATTTCGTTGGCAAACCGCGGATGCCGATTCGCAATTCGATGGGCGATCGACGACGAATAGCCAAGCCCCTGAATCGCGCGAATTGTCTCGTTAATACTGAGTCGACTCGGTTGTTGTAGCGCATTTATCAAGCGTTTGATTTCGTCCACTTTGTATTTTCCGGAGCCAGAAAAGTGATCTGGTGCGGCGGTGACGGCAGACGAAATTCGGCGAGCAAGGTCTAATCGTGTGGTTCCGCTCCAGTGTTGGCCGATTCCTTCGCCTAACGCGGTTTGTAGCTCATAAGGACGAATTCTAGCCCGAACGACAAATTCTAAGGCATCAACTGGCGAAAGATTCAGAACTGGCTCGAGTTCAAGAGCATAATCTTTTAACCACCAATCTCTGGTGATAAACACTGCCGCATTATCAATGGGCGGAAGGACCGAGCGCCGTGCAGCACTATCTGCCGCTTGAAACGAATCCTCACAAGTAGAGTTTGCCAGGCCGGCAGTCGACAAAAAAAGCGAGGCTAAAAGAAAAGAGAAAAACAGACGGTTCCTCAATGGCATTGTATCAATGGCATATAGAAGATCGATTGTGACAAGTTTCATGGGACTTAACTCCGCCGCCAAGAGTGCGCGTTTTGTACCACGCCCAATCGAATTTAATCGGCAATGGCGAGCAGAGGAGTGTAACTAATTTGACAAATGCCCTTTTGCGCGCGGAGAGCGACCGTTAGTTCCCGGTAAGTACCTTTTCAGGTTTTGTTGCTTCAATCTTTTTAATCAAGTCACCCGAGAAAGGATAGCGTCCAGCTCGCCCCACACCGCGCAGCTTTTCAATCAAAGAAGATCGATTTTCCCCAGACATCGAGACGATCTCAATTCCTTGCGCTTTTGCTCGGGCGCGAGATTCTTCAGAAAGCTCCACCGAGTGTTTTCTCTCGAGTACAGCAAGCTCCTGCGCTGCTTCTGCCAAAAGTTTTCGATGTGAATTACTTAGCTTTTCAAAAAAATCTTTATTCATTACGACTGAGGTCAAATGCAGACTATGAAATGTCTCGTTAATCGTCGTAAGCGCCTTATCTTCGCCTTTGTTCCAAAAACGCGTGTAAGTCGTCTCAATTGCATACTTGCCTGGCGAGGCATCGAAAAGATTTCTAACAAACTTTGGATTTCCACTTGTTGGCGTAGCACCTAGAGTTTCAAATGTCTCGACGATAACTTTATTCTTTTGCCCGCCCATAGAAAGAATATTGGCACCTTTAAAGTCACTTAGCTGTTCAAACTTTTTCCCGCTTGTCGCAATAACACGATATCCACCTGAATAGGTGAACCCAAGCCCCTTTAATCCATGTTTATCCAAGCCAGCCAACAAATCTTGTCCAATTGGTCCGTCTAAGACTGCTGACGCGTGGTCATGGTCTCGAAATAAATAGGGCACATCGAAAACCATAAATCTTGGATCAACTGCATTGGAAATTGCTGTCGTATAAATCTGTGCCATTTCATACTGACCGTCTTGGACCATCTTCATGGCTGCAATTGGCGTCAGCGGTGAATAAGCGCTTCGATCCTTTACAACTATTTCTAATTTAATTTCTCCATTTGATCGCTTGTCTAAGGCCTGTTGCATTTGCTTTAAAGACTTCTCAACAAGATTTGCGGGGCCATGCGCGACGAGCCAGCGAATCTTCACGGTTGGTTTCACGGCCGCACTTTTAGGTTCTGAAACTTGAGCTGACGAAGTTTCGGCATTAGCTCCGCTGGAGAAAAGCAGAGCGATGCAAGAGAACGACGCAAGTAAAGACTTAGTAGACAGATTAGTAGTCAGAAAAAACGTACGTCCCATATCGAAACTCCTAATTTCAGAATTCACTTTAACCTTCGGTCAGTATACTTCAAGGTCGCGAATACTCAAAAAAATATATAACTACCCCTGGACGCCCAACGCGTCCTTCGTATTTTTGTATCACTTTGACACAGGCTTTCGTCCCGGCTGATCCATGGAAAAAGGATCAATGGGATCAGCAGCCTGCCTATGGTTAAGTGATTGGGTTAAGGAAGATCAGCTAGCGATCTGACTAACGCGGTCGGTATTGTGAAGGAGTCGCATTCATCTGTCGCCGAAACTGTTTGTTGAAGCGACTGATGTCCTCAAAGCCCACTTTGTGGCAGACGGTGAGGGCACGTTCTCCTTCTAGTAATATGATGGCCATCGCTTCAAACACTCGCTTTTTGTTGCGATAGGCGATCGGCGATTGCCCATAGGCCTTTTGAAAGGAACGGGAAAGTGTGCAGTGATGCACATGAAGTTTTTCGGCGTACTCCGCGATTGACGTGTTTTGTTCAAAGTTCTTATCGACCAAATCCTTTAGCGTTCTCGCCAAATTATTTGCGGCTTCGATTTTGCCAATCCTGAAACCGTCCTCACGATTGGCGACCCAAGAAAAAAGTTCGGATTCCGATTTGAAGCTAGGATGAAGTGAGGTTTTAATGGCGATCGGCTCGCTTGGGAGCTCTGCTGGAATGGCGCCGCGGCCCATGTAAGATCCCCAGCGAAATGCCGTGTTCGAGAGGTGCCACTCAACAATACTATGGGGCGGAAGCCAAAGGATGTGCGGACCCGTAAGTGGTATTTTGCTGCCGTTGCGACCAATAGCCAATTGTCCTTCGCTGAGATTGACGATGGCTAAACCAAAAAATCGGCCAAAGACGTCGAGCTCAATGCGCGGCTCGGTATAATATTGTAGGCGATCAAAATAGGCGAGATCGCGCCCATGAAACCGATAGTTGGTGAGGTAGGTTGATGAGTTAACTCGAAATGTCGATTCGTCTGATTGCACCAATTCCACCGGTTCTAGTCCCATCCGTCTAAACTAGCGCAATCCTGGATATTAAAACTAGGCGTTTTTTGACTTCGATGAACCTGAGAAATAAAAATGCTCAATTTCGCCTAGGTCGTGGCGCCATCCTTTCCGAAGACTAGATGTATGAAAGTATTGAAATCAATGAGTCGTGAGCTGATGCACTGGCTCCCATCGTCGCTACGTCTGCCTTTGTATAGAAGAAGCTTTAGGCTTCCGGCCCCTTCGGTGGCGGGCGTTGAAATTCGTCTGGCGGAGAGTCAAGACGACTATGAACAATTATTCCGGTTGCTTTACGATTCTTATCTCGAAGAAGGTTTTACTGAACAAAATGCAACGGGGCTTCGCGTGACTCCGTATCATTTGCTGCCCTCTACTTCGACCTTTGTGGCCACCTACAAGAGTCGGGTTATCGGAACAATGGCCGTTATTCGGGATAATCCATTTGGTCTTCCGATGGATAAAGTTTTTGATCTCGGATCGTTTCGCTCAAGAGGCGAGAGGTTAGGTGAGATTTCGGCATTTGCGATTGCCCGCGAGTTTCGCGGCAAAGGTGGAGCTCTGATGTTTGAGATGATTCGAATGATGTGGTTACACTCATTGATTCACCACCGTCTAGATCAATTTGTTATAGCCGTAAATCCGGAACGTGAAGACATTTATCGCTCGCTTTATTTGTTTCAACCGATTCCGGGGGTTTGGCGAGTTGGCAAGTATGCCTTCGCGTCGCAAGCGCCAGCGATTGGGCTCTCCGCGCCAGTGCTTCAATCACCGCTGCTTTTTTCTTCCGTTTATGAGGGGACAGAGAGAAATCGAGACTTGTATCGATATATGTTTGAGTCGAACATTCGAACAGACCTTAAGAGGCATAAACAACCCTATTATCAGCTATTTTCGCGCTCATTTGAGGAAACAAATCTTTTGCGATATTTTATGTGCGAGCGATCTGCGGTCTGGGAACAAATGACGCTCGAGGAACGGATTCGCATGAACTGGGCCCATCAATCAGCTCGTGGGGCCGAGAAGAAAAGATATGACGTTCGGTTTCCGGCCTACGCATTTCCGCAAGTCAACGCCGTGATTCAAGATATCTCCGCCTCGGGTTTGAAGATCATCGAACCAGCGGATGCCTCGAGTTTGAATTTCCCACAAACCTGCGATCGTTTTGAATTGAAAGTCGAGATGGGTTCGGGAATTAAAAGTCGAGTCGTTGCTCAGCGTGTTTGGCAAAACGGCGTAAGATCAGGGTTGATTGTTGTTGATGCCGACCAAGCCTGGTTTGATTTTTTTGCCTATCAAGCAAAGCTGTCAAGTTCGCGCGCGGCGGCCTAATGGGGTTTCAGTCTAAAGGTGGATGGCCTCGCGCCGAATTCATTGCGGAACTTCACGAAGGCGGACCGCTGCCCCTAGGCGCGGCGGAGAGCTTCGACGATAGAGATTTTGGTGCCACGCAAGGCGGGCCAATATGAGGCCGCCATCGTCGCCAATAACGTCAGAACAAAGGCTTGCGTATATGCAGCTGGAAGCACCTTGAAACCGAGATCCAGCGGTACGGAGGCATTTGGAATCGGGATTTTTA